>JBKPMK010000111.1:0-9473 GCA_046732115.1 Thermoproteota archaeon | reverse complement strand
TTCTTCTAGTATTCTTTTTGAGACCGTTGTAAGCAGTTCTGTCAAAGCCAAAGAATCCTAGATCTGTTTCTGCCGCATCAAGTATCATTTCTTTATAGTTCTGAGCGAATCTGATGTCAAGGTGTTAAATGACAATGATAGCCTTTACCTGTATCTTTAATGTTGATGATTGCATGATGATGTTGTTGTCCGTGTATTTGTTTCTGCTCTCCTACGTTTGGTCTTTAGTATAAAATTGCTTTCTACAAGCAAATCTATCAATCCTTGTGAAGTCAAGGTCATTTACTGAACCATGATCGTTATTGTTATTTGTTTCATTGTACAAGTCGCCCAGTATGGCGGGCAGTTAAATTGATAGGTCTGCACTAAGAAACTAATCGAACAATGTAAAGTAAGCATATTTACTCCTCGCTTAAATACAAATAATGATCATACAGTATATGAGAAAAAAATTTTCAGCGGGATTTGGCGCTAAATGTGAATGTATATGCCATGACAGAGCATCTACTAATGGTTATTGTGGTTATTGCTCTAGATCACATGTAAGAAGCTAAAAGATAGAAGGAATCGATCAGACTGGATCATAAAACTGAATTGTAACGTCTGCAACGCCCAATCTATCTTTATTATTTATTAATAGAAATGTTGCCCCGAATTTCTTAGATCTACAATTCCATTATGAAACTATCGTCAGATGGTTCTCCACGGTTTGGTGTACTCGTGAAGTAAATGTTTTTAGAGTAAATCACTATTATGACAAATGTAAGAAGTATTCTTCTTTCTTTCACAAGAAAAGAAGCAGATTATCGGACTACCAAAATGTTGAGTATGGAAAAATTTGATAATGGCATTCGAATATTGTGATATGTTTTGATTGATATATAGTAATGGTATTGTGTGTATTTGTTCAGAAGAAATATTGACAGTAATGCATACTACATTTTGATCGTTAATGCATTTTCATAGACTTGGAACGTTGCAGGTAAGATGCCTATTGGTTCGCCATCTATAGTGACTGTTATGTCTCCTCTTTTCTTCCCTTTATGCTCTTCTTTTTCTTCTTTTGGTTTTATTGACACCTTCTTTGCCTGTATGTAGATAATGTCTTGATCATCACTGGTATAATTGCCGTTTTTCATACTGATAAATTCTTCTAACATTTTGAAGCTACCAGAATTCTTTAGTATAACAATATCTAATAAACCGTCTGACATACTCGCTTTAGGCGCGGCTTGAAAGCCTCCTCCCAAATACCTCCCATTAGCAATCACAACCATTGTCATTTTCGTCAGGATATTCTCCCTTCCGTCGTCTATAGAAATTTCGCATAGGTTGCTTTGATAAGTTGGCAGTGTAGCAACTACGCTTGAAACCGTTGATACCACACGGCTCTTGACTTTATCTCTTATTTTTTTGGATCTATCTATAATCTCTGCTGCGATTCCTATTTCAGCAGCATTGAGAAAAATGCGTGTGGGTGTTAGTTTTGAACGTGTGTTTCTACCTTCACTATCATCATTGTCTGGAAAATTTGTGACTGTTGCACTTATAACATCAATCTTTTTTTGTATTTTACTTGCCGCATAGTGTTTGCAACACTCTTCACTCTCAACTGGTAAATCTAGCGATTTAACTAGTACATTTCTGGTTCCAGATGAAATAATGCCAAACATAGCATTAGGGTTTATCTGCCTTAATGGTGGTGGGTGTGTTATATCAGAGTTTGTAGTATCGATACCACCGTCACTATGAGAACTATCGTCTTTGCTGCGAACGCCACCAGCAACAGCTGTTTTCACTAGTTTTTTCTTGTTGTCGTTATTCTCTTCTACCCCATTGAAGACAAAAAAACCATTTGCAACCTCATTTATAGTTCCATCTCCACCTATTGCCACAACATTTTTGAACCCTTTTTGTAAATATTCTCTTGTCAGACTTGTCCCATCCCCAGCTTTGGCGGTAAAAGCAATTTCAGGATTTTGTCCAAAAAATTCCTTTACCTTAAGATAAAAGTCATTCCAGTTCTTGCCAGTCGTTCCGCTAGAAGAACTTGGATTTACGATTAAGACTGTTTCAATATTAGTAGCAGCGGTGATAACAGACTTTTCATTCTGTTTGCTCATGATGGAATTATATTGTATGGATACGATAGATACTTAAGAGGATTGCTGAATACATAACCATAAATTGTGCTAGAACAATAATTAAGTCATCCAGACATTCTAAAAAACCATTTGCAAACTTGCTTGTGGTCTTTTAAGAGTAACCCTCAAAAATTCCATTATCAGTCGAAGATTCTGACAATGACTCAATATGACTGCTCTTATTTTGATCCATGGATGAATTGTTTGGAGATAATGATAAATTAGTTTTGTTACTTTCCAGGGGAAACTAATTTACAAAGATGAGCGGATTATTTTGCATGAAATCATTTCTTCCCAGAACTTCTTATTCGGACGGCTTCTTGTTTTTTGCTGCCTTATATCAATGTCGCAACTTCATCTATATCAAGAGTTTTAAACAATTCAGATGAACTAGTATTCAGAAGTGATTTTAGGTTAAAAATATCTTATACAAACAACTCTATTAAACCATATGGCAAGTCAAGCTCATATATTATCCTTTTATCATTATTGTCATTCTGTGTGATTTGTCGTTATACAGGAAGCTGGCAGCAGACTCGCTAAAGGTTGATGCTAGCCGCTGCTAGTCATTTGTAATAGTATGGTTTCTTTTGTGGGTTGCCAATAGAACTTCCATCATACCTATTCTAATGACCCTCATACCATACTATACGATTTAATACACCCTTAGCTTAAACAATCACAAAGGTCTGTACATGTCTATGTGCTAATGTCTATAAGAAGAGTTCAGCTCTATCGATAATATACTTGACGATAGATTCACCTCTATTTCGGAGATGATTATAACTAAGGACATTTACTATGAGTTAGTGTATTGAAAATGAAGTCAGCAGTTTGTGATGATGACGATCACGATTCGTGCAGTGGCAAGTTCTACAAATACGATGATATTTCCAGAAAGAAGGTCAAGGAATTGTGTTCGTGTTCATGCCATTACAAGAAAAAAATAAGCCTTAGATCAGTCTAAACAGAATGGGAGTAGAAAAATAACCAGGCACATCCATAGGATCCTGTTATTGATACTAGAGAAGCTTACATTATTAAGATGTCATCAGTTTTTGATATGTAAGTTTCAAATACGCAATCTACGTCCTTTTCTTCAACTTTTTCTCATCTTTTCTAATAATATTTGATGATCAGTATCTACAATGATTTCTCCATCAAATATGGCAATAAACTGTCCTCTATGTTTGCTTTTTATTTTATCATATTTTGACATGAATATCCTTAAATTGGCCTTGTATTTTTCTGAGGCTTTCAAAGCTTCTGGTTCCAGAAAGTGGCATCCGACAATCTACCGTAAAATATAGTAAACGGTATTTTAAGTTAACAGAAAAACAAGCTGCATTTAGAATCGAGCACGTCTACAGCATTAATATACCTCAACCAAAGCAATATTTTGAGTAATATATGTGCAACCCCAGAGTTTCTTCAATAGTTGATTATCACACCACAACATGCTAGAGCAGCAGAACCGATAAAAGACACTAAAGCAGCGGGGGCTTCCTACCGCCGCTTTAGGCATACCTGGTATACAACAATAACCTATTATCCGAATAATATTTAAAAATACAAGAAGTTAATTCCGAAATTGATTCCTTAAATTATATTCAACAAAAGATATGTATTTATAAGTTGAATGAAGAAGTAACTTTATTCTATGTTTATCTGCTTCCCTTGGTCATTCTTGTAGACAGTGAGTTGTATCCTTCAAGCCATATTTGACAGACTTATACTCTTCTACATTTGCTCCTGGGGAGACATCATTGCTTTGGGTAGCCAGTAAAGCCAATACTTTTTATTATAAATACCAAGCTATTAAGTATACTCAAAGGGATACTTTCTGAACAAAATGTATAAATTGGTAGATAAAATGCCATCTACATCTTGTAGAGATCAAACTTTAAACTCGTTTGTTGCAGATTGCGCTCTTTTTGATGTCGACGGTGTTCTTGTAGATACAAGAAAATCATACAATACTGCAATTAGTAAAACTGTGGATTTTGTTATCCAGCATATTACTGGAAGATCTAATTTGAATGGCCTGGTTAACCAAGAAATAATTTTAAAATTTAGGCATACAGGGGGGTTTAATAATGATGCTGATACAAGTTATGCTATATCCCTCGCAGCATTAAGTAATCCTTGTGAGAAGAATAATGATATCAGTCAGAGTAGGAAATTCATTTCTTATATAGCTAGTAATGCTAATGAAGACGGTATTATCTCTGTTGAAAGATTTCTATCTTCGTCATATCCGTCTGTGTTTAATAGTGATATTCAAAAGCTCAAAGAGCTGTTGGCATATCCGGGCCCGGTTGGCAAGAGCTTTATGGCAACAGTCTTCGACGAGATCTTCTATGGGCCAGAACTCTTCAAAAAAAGATATGGGTTTGAACCAAAATACTATTTTGGAAAACCACTAATTGAAAAGGATAAGCTTGTAGCCACTAGGAGTACAATAAATACCATCTCAGATATGTTCAATGGTCATATTGCTATAGTTTCAGGTAGAAGTAAACTAGCTACAGAATACTCCCTAGGATCTATATTTCATATTTTTAATCAAAATGCATCTGTGTTTCTAGAAGATGAGGATCGCAAATACTCTAAACCCAATCCTTATGCAATAAAAAAAGCTATGAATATAATGGGAGCCAAAACAGCTATTTATGTTGGAGATTCAACAGAGGACTTTCTAATGTCTCAAAAGGTAAAAAACAACACTGGAAGTAGTAAAATAATCACATTTTTCGGTATTTATGGATGCAGTGTTAGACCTGCAGATACTTTTCGACAATTCAAACAGAATAAAGTAGATGCAATAATTGAAAATGTCAATCAGTTACCAAATATATTAAATAAAGCATTGATAAAATTGTGATTGTCTTGACTACTACTTCTTCTTCTCCCACCTCCGCTTCTAGTACGCTCGAAAGAACTGCTAAGGTGGAAAGAATCACTAAGGAGACTTCTGTTACAGTAGAGGTAAAAATAGAAGGCTCTGGCAAAATAAATGTCAAAACAGGTCTTCCATTCATAGATCATCTCATCACTGCTATTGGTAAACATAGCATGATGGATATTAACATGATGGCTAAATCCAACGATGATATTGTACATCATCTTATAGAGGATATCTCTATCACACTTTCTCAAGCTATAGATACAGCACTTGGTAACAGATCTAGAATTGTTCGTTTTGGATATGCAATAGTTCCAATGGATGAATCTCTAGCATACGTGTCAATAGATCTTGTGAAACGTCAATTCTGCAATATACAATTAAAATTAACTAGAGATTATGTTGAAGGGATTGCGAGAGAAGATCTTGAACACTTTGTGCTTTCTCTTGCGCAGAATATTAATGCATGTACTCACATAATTATTGAATACGGAGACAACGATCATCATAAAATTGAATGTGCTATAAAGGCATTTGCAATATCTCTTAGAATGGCAGCTAATATTGACAAGAAAATGAAAGGAGTGCCTAGTACAAAAGGAACAATGTAATGAATAAAAAGATAGCAGTATTTGATTATGGTGCTGGAAACCTTTTCAGTTTAAAAGCAGCCTTAGAAAGAGATGGCGCAGAAAGTGTTTCTATTACTCGTAATCTGAAGAATATAAGCAAATTTGACGGACTAGTTTTGCCAGGGGTAGGCAATTTTGATCCTGCCATAAAATCACTAGAGCATGAAAAGGAGATGCTGATCAACTCTATTGAACAAGGTATGCCGGTACTTGGTATTTGTCTTGGCATGGAAATGTTGTTCAATAAAAGTGAAGAGGGAACGCTGGAGGGTCTCAAAATACTTGATGGGGAAGTAATAATGCTGCCTAAGCGAAAGGTTAAGATCCCACATATAGGCTGGAATAATATTGAGATAATCAATAAAAAATGCAAGTTGCTAGAGAATATTGAAAATAGTTCATGGGTATACTTTGTGCATTCCTACCATGTAAGCCCAAAAAATAAAAACATAGTAGCCGCCAGTTCCCACTATGGAACTAGTATTTTGGCACTAATCGAAAAAGGCAATCTTTTTGGCACTCAATTCCATCCTGAAAAATCAGGCGTAGTCGGTTCAACTATGATCAAAAATTTTCTAAAAGTGTGTGCTAAATAGAAATGAAAATAATAACTGCGATAGATATTATGGATGGAGATGTTGTTCGACTTATTAAAGGTAATCCTGCTAGTAAAATAGTATATAGTAAAGATCCTATCGAAATTGCAAAAAAATGGGAAATGGCAGGAGCCGATATGCTGCATGTTGTTGATCTTGATGCAGCTTTATGTACTGGTAAAAACAATATTCAAATTATTACAAATATAATTAATACAGTAACCATTCCAGTTGAAGTAGGCGGCGGTATCAGATCAATTGACTCTGTAAATGAGATGCTTAGTAAAAATGCATCAAGGGTTGTACTAGGTACTATGGCCTACAGACAACCAGATTTGATAAGGCAACTTGCTAAAAAAGTTGCTCAGAGAATTGTCATTTCAATTGATCAGAACGATGGTAAGGTGATGATAAACGGATGGAGGGAATCTACTGGTTCAGAAGTTAATGATGCAATAAATCTATTTTTGTCCATGGGTATTAGGGAATTCTTGTTAACAAGTGTAAGTAGAGATGGAACATTAACTGGACCAGATATAATTGCATTATCTTCTGCGAATAGTTTCTCGGATGCAAAAATAATCGCAAGTGGGGGAATCTCTAGTATTGAAGATCTAGTAAGAATAAGGAGCATTAGATGCTATTCAGTGATCCTAGGCAAGGCACTCTATGATGGCATGATAAGTGTAGAGAAAGCAAAGGTGATAGCATAAAAGTGCCACTGGCAAAAAGGATCATTCCCTGTCTAGATGTTGATAATGGCCGTGTAGTCAAAGGAGTACATTTTATGGAGATAAAAGATGCAGGAGACCCCGTAGAATTTGCTGAGAAATATGTCCAACAAGGTGCAGATGAACTAGTTTTTCTAGACATCACTGCATCACGGCAGGGAAGAGAGACCATGAAGAATATTGTTAGAAACGTGGCAAGTGTTATCGACATTCCATTTACTGTAGGCGGCGGAATCAAAAGGTTGGAAGATGCAAGAGATATCTTACTTAGTGGTGCAGATAAAGTGTCTATCAATACGGCAGCCGTGAAAGATCCCGAATTAATTATTAAATTAATGTCGATTTTCGGTAAGCAATGTATAGTTGTTGCAATAGATGCGAAAAGAAATTATGGAAATGGTGGCAAAAATTTTTTTAAAAGCGTGGCTGGGAATGATAAGTATTGGTTTGAAGTCAGAATTTATGGAGGTAAAGAGCCAACAGGAATCGATGCGATAGAGTGGGCCAGGAGGGTAGAATCGCTTGGTGCTGGAGAAATTCTTCTTACCAGCATTGACAAAGATGGAACTGAGGATGGATATGACATCGAATTATGTGAAGCCATTTGCATGACATCGCGTATACCCATAATTGCTTCTGGAGGATGCGGACAACCAGAGCACATGCTGCATGTTTTTGAAAATACTGAGGTAGATGCTGCATTAGCAGCATCTATATTCCATTACAAGAGATCTACTGTCAATAAAGTCAAAAAATATCTACAGAAAAATGGGATAAATGTTAGGATATAACTTAAGTCACAATTATCTTCCTTTTCTATTTCTTCACTTCAGGACACGCAAGGGTCTGAATATGGCTATACCCTGCCAATAATAGAAGAGCCAAATAGAGCAATGCGACAGCTAGTGAATCTGGCTAGAGGCCATGCATTGCTAACAGGAAGGAATCACGTCACTAGAGAAGACATTCCTATGGTTATCAAAGTTGTACTGTCAACTGCACCTATAGAAAGAGTTACAATGTTTGATATCTTGCTTGCTAATAATGGGGTTTTGAATGAACCAAATTACTTCATCTCGATGTAAGTGAGCACACCGCACGAAAGACAATGCTTGAACTTAAGGTACTTGGATTAGTAAACATGGAAAAAATACCAATTCTGTGTAGTAATGGAATTACTAGATTAGCTTTTCAAATAAGGCTAAAAGATGAATTTAACTGGTTTATAAACGAAGAATTTAAGATTTTCAGGGAAGGGTTTGAACCAGAGTCAAGTAATAGCAATGACGATGATGACAATAATGACAAAGATAATGATGATAGTTCTGCTGTCGCTTATTCTACAGAAGATTCTTCTAGTTCTGATTTGCAAATGGAACTCCTAATACAAAGCGTTGCTACCAATGACCTTGATGGCGAAGTCGTTATACCAGATTCAATCTACCGCCTTGGACATTCTGACAAGTGGGCTTGCGAGAATTGCAACATAAGAGATGACAAGTGGTGTATGATCAAACATAAGCAGTATTGCAATGGAACAAGAAGTCCACCAATCAAACACAATTCGGAGGTGATAAAATAGCAAAATGAGTAGTTTATTTTGCAGACAGTGCGGAAAGCCAATCAAGTTTGATGACAAATGGGTTAGCGAAAGAACAGGTAAGAAGATACCATTAGATGTAGATATTGAGGAGCCGCATGATTGTCCAGTGCGGAAATCACAGCGACAGCAACAACTACTACAACAGCAGCAATCGGAGCAACAGCAGCAACAGCAGCAAAGACGTTATCATCAATGTAACAAAGGCTGCGGCCAGGAAATCTATTTTGATGTAAATAACAAGAGTCAAAGCGGCAAATGGATACCTTTAAGCAAAGACACAGGATTGCCACATCAATGTCAATAACCCGCTATACTATACATTAGTAAGAAAACAAAGACCCACTTTTGTACAAGACATTTACTTTCAACTACTTGTGTTTGGCAGTAGTGCTTTGCTAGCAGGAGAAGGAGAAGTAAGAGAGGAAGAAGTAGAGCTAACCGCATACTTCCAGCTCAAATGACATAACTCTTTATTTGGCTGAGTGGCATATCTTTTGGACTCAGATACATTGTAAATGGTGCTGCTTGTCCTGGTTGTAGTGTGGGAGGCTTTGTGAATGTATTTTCATTGCCTACTGTCTGATTATTTATGTTATAGAAGGTAGCTATGACTTCTACAAAGCTAGCAGTATTTGTTCCTCTGTTTTTAATTTCACCAGTGATCACAATATCGTTTAGGACATCTTTGTACATGGAAGTAGCTGTGATGTAAAGAGGGCTATTTGCTGGCATATCTGTAAACTCTTTGAAGTATTTGATTTGTTGGATGGCAGGTGATGTTGTTCCCTGATTATGACCTCCACCTCTGCCGCCCACTTGATGATCTGTTGCTGGTGTTACAGTAAATGATTTAGTTCCAGAC
>JBKPMK010000110.1:0-2034 GCA_046732115.1 Thermoproteota archaeon | reverse complement strand
AATCTGGACCGACTTTGAAGGGCTGTACTTGCAAGCCTTTTCTTTTAAGTATATACATGACAGCAGCAGCTATAGTAGTCTTGCCTACTCCACTAGTTACTCCTGCTATAACAATTCTTGGTATATGCAAATTGATCTAACCCTGATAGATTCTTCATTTTAACTTATCAAAATGACTAATTTGAATTATTTGCAAATCTGTGTCATTTAATGCATTTTGAGTCTGCTACTACGCAGAACTTGTATTATCCATTGTTTTAGATTATGAGCCTTTAGTTTTCCTACGAATTCCAAATATTATTATATTATTATAATATTGCTTTATACAAAGTATTATTAGCACGTTACGCTAGCTATATCATACTTATATGCCTACCCAAGATGCTAAATGGTGCAGCAAATGCAAAATACTAATTTCCTTTGCAGGTTATCAGGATGTGCTACAGGAACAGCAAGAGAAGGATAAAGATTTGCAATCAGTCAAATAACGTATGACTAGCATAGAAAACGTTCTTGTTGGTATTCGACCATTGCTGTAAAATTTAAAGCCAGAAATGCTAAGTAAATTGCAGTTAGTAGGAACAGAGCAATGAAAACATTTTTCAGTGTTTTCAAATTGCACTACTACAATTTATCGATGTAGATATGACCTATCTGCGTTTCATACCATAATTTGTCAAATTCCATCTTATACTAACCAAGTGCACAATATTATGAGTAATAATAAAGTCATCTTTCTTTTCTGCTTACCTTGTAATTTTCCTAGACGCACCATCGATGCTACCGAATTGACAAGAAAACCACATATTGTTGTAATTTGGTTATGCTTGAGTTCTAGCCTAGTATGCAATAGTTATTCTGCCATCTAGCTAGAAAAGCGTGCAAACTGGGCCTAAATGCTAAGATAGCACCAGAATCTGTTTATTTTGGTGATAAACACTAAAAATACGTATACACAGACAAATTACTATTTTTGGGGCAAAATATTCGATTGCTGCAATTATTGTCATTGTTAATTAACTATATACCTCCATTGGTATCATCTCAGGAAGAATTCTCTGCATCTCTTCTTTCAGCCAGTGACAGCTCCAGCAAAACCCGCATTTTATACGTAAGTTGTGTTCTCTTTTTACAAGAGTTGCAGTAAGCATATCTAGTATCCCTCAAATACTCGTGTTTTTTTACTTGACTTCTTGTATGTATTTTTCACTCTGAAGTAAACCTAGTTCAAAGTATAACAAAAGTCTATCCTATAGAAAATATGACATATAAATGATCTGTATATAATGAATTGTGATCTATAGTTTTTTTGGTGCTATAATGATCTTGTTTTATGATTTGATAACATTATTTGTTACATAAGCACACTGAGTTAATAAATCCCGCAACAAAACTGTGATAATTAATTACGTATTTTTCTTAAATTGATATTATAAGCTAATCCAAATCTGTGGGCTTCGTCTCTAATATGTTGTAAAATCTTAAGGGCACCGTTACTTTTTGGAAGAATTATTGGTTTACTTGAATAGGGAGTATATATTTCTTCATTCTCTTTTGCTAATGAAATACATGGAACGTCCAACCCTATTTTGTGAATAGCATTTATCGCAGAACTTAATTGTCCTTTTCCTCCATCTATTACTATCAAATCTGGTATTGCTATTTGATCCTTGATACCTTTTTCAATTAACGGATATCTGCGCGTTATCACCTCATCAATCATTGCAAAGTCATTTTGACTAGGTATTGTTCTGATCTTAAATTTTCTGTATCCTGCCTTGTTTGGTTTGCCGTCAACAAATCTTGTACATGATCCAACCGCAAATGAAGTTCCAAAATTAGAGATATCAAAGCAATCAATCACTGCTGGTATGGTAGGTAAATGAATTATATTTTTCAGTTCTACTAGATCTGGATCATATCCTTTTTCAATGTGAAGAATAAGATTACGTATAAGCAGATCCATTAACTGCCTTTTTTCTTTTATCGGAAAGTCCTCTGAAATTTTGATAATGCTTACTGCATGTTCAGCTA
>JBKPMK010000109.1:0-6681 GCA_046732115.1 Thermoproteota archaeon | reverse complement strand
TTTCTAGGTAATATATAGAACCTTGGGCGATATGAATCTCTAAGCTTAAGGCTTTGTCCATCTTCTGTCTTTATAGATAGGATAGCATACTCGTTATCAATGGAAACATCAAGAAGCCATCCTATGCAATTGGTCATTGTACTAAAGCTCCTGCTTCGTTTGAGCTGATAGTTCGTTCAGCTTATTTTCAAGTGAAGAAACAGTCTGTTTGAGTTCTTGTATCTCTGAATCTTTTTCTTTTAACTCCCTTGATAATGCAGCAATATGTTTTCTGTTATGGATAGAAGCCATGATGTTTAGTTTATCGCTTACAGTTGGCAATGTAGAATTTCCCATAGCTGCCTGCTCTGGATTCCAGGCTTCTTTTAATAGAAGGTCAAACGCATTTTTATGGCCTAGGTCTACAAGTGCTGCTTGCAATTCCGTTCTCAGCTCTGATATTATATCTTCATACAGCTGACGAAATGATGGTGTTATTCTGCCCAAATTTCATCGCTCCTCAATCTAAAAGCATCTTTCCACCTGCTTTCCGTACATAAAGAACTGCAGATTTTGGAGTCTTTGTATATTGGTGCTTGATTAACGTAGCTTTAAATGATGGAATTCCAGACGTCTTGGAAAATTGTTTGAAATGTACAATTACATTTGCTGCATGCTTTAGATATAGACCACCTATAGGCCTAGGTATTATACCCTTGGATGTTGTGTTTGAGTCACCAGTACATACCAAGCCTACTTTGCTCTTAGTACAGGTTTTGCAAAGTATCCCTATGACCTGTTTTAGAATATTAGCAGCTTCCATCTTGTTTTTTGATTCCTTGAAGAATTTTGTTATGTTGTTCACAACAAGTAGTTTTATGTCATTGTTAGATTCTATCAACTTGGCAACTTGCTCTGCGACAGTTAATTGATGCTGTTGGTTATACGCTGGATGTACGTACAAATTTTTAAATACAATATTTGGGTCAATGCCAGCACATTTAGCTGCAACTCCTATTTTCTCTGGGTTTAATGCAGCAGTCTTTCTTTGGTCATAGTAATCTGTGTTATTGAGACAAACAGCCATTGATTCAAACCCGTGTCTTTGTTTTATTGGTAGCACACAATTAACAAGAAATGTATAGACCAATGCATCTAGAGCTACATAGTTGTTGCCATAAAAAAGATAGAATAGTCCTTCCTGGATACCATCTACAAGCGAGTCAAGGTCTGCAGAACCAGTAGTCATCTTTAGAGTGTTTCTATGTTCATTGAATTGCTCGAGTGCAGAAAGAAACGACATATTTCCTCAAATCCTCTTGATTATGATAGTTGTATCTGATTAGGGAAGAACCACAGCTCGTCATGTACAAACATAATTGAGCCTCTTGCAGTAGCATTTCTTCCAAACAATTTTTGTCTTATTTCCTGCAGTAGCTGGCTTTGTACGTCAGAATGCTGGGAAGCAGCTACTTCTTGTAATTTTAGATTTGCTGAACCAATATGCAGGTCTTGCTCTTGTACAGCTTTTCTAACAGCATCCTCAACTTTAGCTTTCAGACTATACTTTTTATTTTCAATGAATCTCTGGACATTCCCATAAATAAATAAAGATTCGCTACCAAAAAAGCACATACTAGGAGGATAAGTAAATACATTTTCGCTATTCATCATCTTTACTTTAAGGAGAGGTATTTCATTCGGGGAAATATCAATTCCATAGACTTGTTTCCAGAATTCCACTAAATTCCTACTGTCGGTTTCTGAAACTCGCTGGTTCCCTGCTTTTGTTGTAACGACATCAACAATACAGCCATAATTTCCAGACGGTGCAACTATTACTTTGTTTCTATAGGTTAACAAGTTACGTACTACAGCGTTCGCACTTGCTCCTCGTTCTCTTCTTAATTTAATATAATCAAGCACACTTTCCCTGACGTAGGCTTGAGGAGTTGCCTCGAGTCTAACTTCATTATTTTCTTCTTCTATCAAACCCAGCCGAAGAGAAAATCCAAGATATAACCTTGCTCTTTCGCATCTATACAAGGAAATTGGTTCCTCTAGTAGGTAAATTCCCTGCATCATTCTCATACCAGTTGCTTTTTTGATTCTAATGTCAAGTGCTTTTTCAATTAACTTTTTGATTAACTTTCTGTCTTCTATATCAGAAGTCTTTAATGGTCTTTTGATATGTTCTGAGAATTTGTATGCTTCCTCTTGTTCTAATTCTGGGGGAAAGAAAACAAGATTTCTTCCGTCAGTTACTATGAGTTTCCCATTACTTCTATAGGTAGAAGCGTTCTCGGTTACTGCTTCTATCACTTCTATACTTTCAGGAGTCTTTATTTTTACCGAAAATAGTTGCTGTTGATTCTGCGCCAAAGGCTTATTCTGCGATGCAAGTAAAATTAGCTCACCTAGGTTTCTGTTCAGTACTCTTGATGCTATGTCCTTTGTCAAAACCATCTTAATTGAACCAGAGCCATCATACAATCTGCTAGAGACTCTAAGGTCCCAGCCCCATCCCTGTTCACTACATTTCTTTGGACAAGTATCATACATTATTGATTTGCATTTGTTACATCTTTTAACAAGCCCCGAGTTACTATAAACAGTAGTTATTATTCCACTCAAACCAACACTTTTGACTGGTCTTTTTATCAAGTCTATCTTTGGATTCCAAATATACTCTCTATAATCTCCAACATCTTTGGAATCAACCTTAGTATGCTCTGTTATCACGAGTAGGAGGGATTTATCTGTGGGAAATTCATGCACATATGAAGAATTGAATTTGTAAATGGAATTTCTTATTATAGGATATGAAATTCTATGGTTGACGAAAGGAACCTTGAAAGTAGAATCCTCCAGTATTCCTGAAAATATGGTTTTGGTGCCAAGCGCATCCTGTCTTTCTGCAGTCCTAACAAAAACAACTCTAGCAGTTGTAGAAACATACTTGCCTGGGATTAATTCAGATAATGTGACAAGAGGAATTGGTTGCTGGTAAGATGGTGAAGGTGGTACTGGAATTGTGTGTGGGTCTGGGAAGTCTTTCTGAAGAATAGTCTTTGGTAATTCACTTGAACTCATTGCACTACCACCCTGATTCACTGCTTTCTACCGTTGGCTTTGTTTCAGCGTTTTCTACTCCTTTCTCACTTATTGTAAATTTGACCTGGCTGTATGCATGATGGGGGGAATCAACCATTACAGCAATTCTATCTCTTCCTGCTTTTCGCAGGAATATTCTATATGTACAAGCATGGCCCATAATATTGCCACCAGCAGCCCTAACTGAAGGATTTTCAAAAGTATTATCAGGTGTGGTTTGGACTTGATTTGTCAGTACTACTGCTATATTGTATACCTCTGATAATCTAATGAGTTTGTGTAACATTACGTTAAGTCTCTGCTGTCTTTCAGCTAGAGTTTCTCTTCCTGTATATTCTGCCCTATGAAGTGAGATAATACTATCGACAATTACAAGTTTAGCTTTGTATTCCTCAATTGACTTGCCGAGGTTTCTTATCAGAGCTTCTAGCTGAGCACTATTTACAATTTTACAAACAAACACTTTTTTCATTATTTCTTCTGAATCAAGCCCTCTGGCTTCAGCTATCTGGTTAACTCTTTCTGGCCGGAATGTATTCTCTGTATCGATAAATATTATACTATTAATTTTGCCGTTGTTATTATTTGCGGCAGCAGTAACGCATAATGTATGACATATCTGGCTTTTTCCTGAACCAAATTCTCCAGCAAGCTCAGTTATAGCCTGGGATTCTACCCCACCTTTTAAAAAATCATCTAAATTTTTAGAACCTGTAGTATATCTAACTAGAGATTTCCTTCTCTCTAGCACCTGGTCAGCAGTAGAGAATTCTTTGATAAGTGCCCCCGAGTCAGCTAATGCCTTTTTGGCCTTCAGCACCAATTCTGATATTGTTTCTGTATCAGCTGAAATTACGCTGCTTTCTCCTCCTGGTGCAAGCTCCTGAGGGATAGATACAGCAAGGTCTAAAACCGATTGTATACCAGCTTGTCTTAGCTTGTTTATTAGATGCGGCTGTACTCCCGGTAAATCCTCTAACTGCAAATCGCTGACATGAGACATAATTTTTCTTGACTTGATGCTTAGTCTACTTTGACTGATATATAACGAGGCTAGATACTTTCAGGCGGGGAGAGAGTGGTAGAGTACCGTACTAATTCAGTACTATACTACTACTCTCCCCCTGCCTATTTCGTGGTTCAGACTATAATAAGGATGATAATAAAAATACTTCTCGGATATGAGCAATCAGCAACAGTCTCTGCAGACTGAACGGGAACCAGATATGGAGACAGAAATAGATTGTCCTCGCTGTTATGATATAATGACATTATCTTATGATTTTGATAAATTATACTATTTTTGCGAAGAATGTAGCTTGTCTCTTTTAATAAATTAAGGGAGATGAGTTCAGGTATGAATCAACAAGAAGAACAACAAAAACAAGTTAACGAAGCCGAAATACTAGAACAAGGTGACATTTATTTTTTCTACAGGCCAAAGAATGGTGCTGAAGAAGTAAAAGGTATTGAGGATGTTCGACGCTTCTTTATGGTAACTGCACCAGAACAGGGCAGCAGCCAGCTATACAGACTTTTTGTTATAGGTAAGAAGTCACTTCCTGAAGTGAGAAAGACAGAGGCCAGAGCATCTGAAAGATATTGGGCCAGAGTCGGTGGTATTTTTAAAGATGCTACTGAGTTTACAAAGGAGCTTTTATCGGATGAATTCAGAAAAGGTGATGCAGCAAGACCAGTTGGAGAAGGAAAATATGCAATAATAAAACATCAAAACCATACAGAATTGGCATATGTTCTTGAGATGCCAAATGAGCCAGGAGAAGCCCAACAAGAATTAGGTATAGAAAAAGAAGCAAGTTATGTTATTTCTGTAATCAATCCCAAAATACCGAAATCATCTAATCTTCCTACTACAGAAGAACCTCCACAATATCCACAGGAAGTCTTAAACGAATTTAACGAAAATGAGAACTTTGTTTCTCTTTCTAAAGATACAAAATTTATAGACTATCAAAATGCACAGATAATACTTATCGGTGCAAGAGAAGGAAAAGATGTGGTGAAGAGCGAAGTGGGTATAGAAATAAAGGAAGAACAATCATCTGCGGATATATTCAATAAACTCAAACTAAGAAGAGAACAAGTTCCAATAAAGCCATTAACAGAAGGAAAGTTAGAATAGTAATGTTACCCCAGAATTTCTCACTTGCACCGAAGCTACTTCATTTTAATTTTAACACTAACGTAATCTAGAGAATCACAGGATGGAGAAGAACAATGTCTGATGATATTGAAGGAATGGATGAAGAGGAAGAATTAGAGGTCAAAGACAAACTAGAACTGATAGACTATAATGACGAGATAGACTGAATTATCTACACGTCCAAGAATATTTTTTGATTCTCTAGGAGTTTCTATCCTTTCGTAGCTCCAATACTTAAGATAAAGACATAATGCTTATAGCATAGTTCCGTATATTACCGTACTACTTCGAGTATGCCAAAACCAGGATACAAATCCATTACAGTAAGCGAACGCGTGTACAAAACATTCTTCAGAGTTTATGAGGAAAATAAAAAAGGATTAGAAATCAAAGGAGTAAGAAGCTTTTCTGGCTATCTTACAAGTATGATGGAGGAGATGATGCTACGATATGAAGCATTTGCCAAGCATGCTCCGTATATGGAAAAACTATCTATAGACCAAAATCGAGTAGTACTTCAGGATAACAAACGAAATAGAATTGCAGAAGTATTGCTAAAAGAAGGCGAATTGCAGTGTCTACTGGATGAAAAGTCTGATTGTGTACATGTCGGGTTTGTTTATTCTCTACCTGAGCTGTATAAATGACTGATTCTTTACAGTGTAAGAATTGTCACAGTGCGTGGGTTGAAGGTTGGACTTGCACAAGCCGAGAGGAGATTGAATGGGAGGAGTGATGCTTGTGCCTAAGGTTGTAAAGCATATAGCCGCAGCATCTGATTTCACAATACACATAACAGGCAATAACCCAAATCCGCAAACGTTCCAAGGTTCTGAAAGTGGTACCCAAGTTATGGTAGATCCAGGGCAATATTCTGTTGAAGAGACGTCAAATGCCAGTTACAATGAGAATCACAATGAGCAGTGCTCTGGTACTATAGTCGTACACCAATTTAGGATATAACAAACTTTTACACAGGTCCATGAACTATTTCTTTTCTACTGTTGTAGTAAAAAATGGATAATTTTTTAATACTATTGTCAAGAACCTAATGAAGAAACCATGAGTGCTGGCTGGGACATTAATAATTTCCCTTTCAAGTATATCCACCATGAAGCTGTACACTTTCTCTGATTGGTCCAATAATATAGTTTTGGAATAGTCGTTATAATAATCCTGTAACGGCTCTTGTGCATTAGCATAGCCTGTATCTGTCAATAAAGAATAACAAAACGCTCCTCGTGTTTAATCTGTCTCTTTTAAAATCAAGTTCCCTATACACCTTTTTATCGTTGAACCGGTTACTTGACCCTGTTTCATACAAATATGTATTAACTAATCTTTGAAATCTTCTTGATAGTCATCGGTGAACCTATCTGCTTCATTTTCGTCATCTTCAAAATATTCACTGTAAGCATTATCAT
>JBKPMK010000108.1:0-2819 GCA_046732115.1 Thermoproteota archaeon | reverse complement strand
GCAGTTACAGCAATCATTATAGATTTGAACTTCATTTCTTTTGCATTTGTCACATAATAAGGTCGTTTTCATGTTAGTAGATAAAACCCACTACAACAGCTCAAAATACGCATAAAAACCTTGAACTAAAATCTAAATTACGTCGAGTGTGATATTTGTGTGCAAATTATCCTATTGTGCGTCATTCATTACTAACTTGTTAGTGTGTACGTATAAGTCGATTTATGACTACTAGCACAGGCAATCCGGAGCTAGACAAGAAAATGATAATCGAAAATTTCATGGAAGAACTTTGTAGGAGAGACGATGAGAATAATAAAGGTCTCAGTATTGATAGTAGAGGAGATCCAATCGTTTTTCCTATAGAAGAAATACGGCAAAAACATTTGTTCACATTCGAAATAGAATATGTTAAGAAAGTTCTAAGAGAGTATATATTGGAAAATAGTGATAACGAGCCACTTGAGTTTTTAGATAACGAACAAAACATTAGATTAACCGACGTAGGACGTACCCGTTGTCATGAATATAGTCTTTAGACACATTCTTATCTTTCAGTACTACTCAAGTCATAGGCACATCTAGGTCTTTTTAACATCTGTGTTATCGCTCATAGGTACATATTCTCTTGCATGCGATGTTTGTACTGATCTTTGCTTGCATGCATTGCATATAAGTTCTGTCCTAATATCCAAATTGGAATCTAAGGCACTTGTGAGTATAGATTTTTCTTCCATCTCACCTTTTTTACATGTGGGGCATAACATAGATCATATGATGAGATACAATGCAATGTATTAAGGTTAAGAGAAAGTTTCCTACACGATTATATTCTCCTTAGTTAGCATCAACCAGCTATCGAAAACGCATAAAGCTAACTTTCACGAATATATCATGCAGGAAAATGAACCATGAGATTTTTTCCTTCGTGAAAAAATGAACCGAATGAGCGTCAAGATGAACCAGAATAAAAATAGTAGCATAGAGTAGCGTAGAAGCAAAGTACAGGAGTTGGCGAGCCAGGGCTATAACCAATCAGAGATATCCAAAATACTGCAAATAAGCAGGCCTACTATTACAAGGGATATACAATATCTGAGCAAGTGCACAAAACAAAATATCAAAAAGTACATTGACGAGCGGTTGCCAGAAGAGTATGAGAAATGTCTTGTTGGACTTACCGCAATAACAAAAGAAGCATGAACTACAGCACAGCAAACAGAAGACAAAAGAGAAAAGATACAAGCATTGTCATTGGCTAAAGAGTGCTATTCAATGAAACTTGATTTACTTACTAATGCTACTGTTATTGATGATGCAATTAGGTTTGTATCTGATAGACAGAAAGAGTATCAAAAATCATCCTTAGATAAGAAGAATCAAGAGGTGATCATCATGAAGAACTCAGACAGATAAATCAGTTAAAACCAAGTACGCTTAGACCTTTTTGAAACATTGACAGAATGACATATAATCACAACTGATTTTCAGTAACAAAGCAAAAGATTAATTGTGAGATAACTTGGTACTTTATGTGCTGTTACTATTGGGAAATGACGGTGATGACTAAATTCTAGCTCTGAGTCATTCCCGCAAGTATGACCTAGAAAAAGGTAAGCTCCTTAGTTTATCGGCTTTAGCATCTTCCTCTAATAGCAGTTAACCATCAAAAATGACAAAGGCTATGATCATTGCTTATACGTTACGCGATTGTTTGGTTGTTTACATCTCTATATTTGATATGCAAAATGATATAGCTAAGCATTATCATTATGCTGACTTGCATACAATATCTGACCCTTGCCAATAGCTTGATGTTACTTCTTGTTCTTGTGTTGCTGGTACTTTTGTTGTTGACATATTATTTATCCCGCGTGGATATATTTATTATTTTATTTTTCGATAAACTGATTGTAATCTTGTTCTTCTAGTTTACAGCACCAAATGTGTGGTACATAGTACAGGAACTATTCCATAGTCATTCATATATAGTTAATCTTCTATATATATTATAGGGAAAATAATAACATGTCAACAACATCAAAAGAAGAAGTACATCAAAGAGAACAACAACAAGCTATCAATAAAGCATTCGATGAGACCAAGAACAATATCAGAAGAGCAACAGATGAAGCAAGAAAAGATATCCCACATTATGCTCAAATCGTAAACGAGTATCAAGAAGAAACTATTCAAGCGGCCAGACAAATGGCTGATAACTACCTAGAATCACAAAGGGAAATTATCAATTCATTACAATCAGCATTGGTACCCGAGACAGAGGCAGCAAATAGACTAGATAAGTCAAATTGGACATCTCCAAGAAATGTGAACGAACATTACGCAAGGTTAGTTAGCGCTTTTGCAGATAATACAATTGCGGTAACTAAACTAGTTAACAGTGCTATGTTTGCAAATTTAGATGCATTCAA
This sequence comes from Thermoproteota archaeon, assembly GCA_046732115.1. Lineage (GTDB taxonomy): Archaea > Thermoproteota > Nitrososphaeria > Nitrososphaerales > Nitrososphaeraceae > JAFAQB01. Next base: position 387 of record JBKPMK010000108.1, on the reverse strand, counting down.
GAGATCTGTTCAAAACGCACGGGATAATGTAAAAGAGTTTTCTAGAATAGGTGTTAACAGTTCAAAAACATTTGAGGAAGTGTCAAGGGAAACAGCTGCAACTGCTGCAACAACAACAACATCCCTCCGATAGGAAATAAAGTAGTTGCAAAGGAAAGTGCAAAAAGATACGAAGTAGGTTTAGGCCTACTAAATATCCTTAGTAGTTCACAGAAAACCTTGTAGAGTAGATGAGAGGAACTTTACTTCTGAATAAGGAGTGAAGGGATCTTGCCGAGCCTACAGGGATTACTATCGTATATCCCTTTCTCCTTCCCTCGTGGCAACTAACTTACCTATTCTGTAGACATTAGGATATGTAATACCTTTACTGAGATCTGGGCTTTA
>JBKPMK010000107.1:0-3466 GCA_046732115.1 Thermoproteota archaeon | reverse complement strand
AGTCTGCGGAGCTAGTAGTCACAGCTGTGGGGAATCGCGAAAGATTTGCACTAAATAGCAGCATGGTTAAAGATAGTGCTATAATAATAGATGTAGGTATATCTCGACTAATGGGAAGGCCAGTAGGCGATGTAGAGGACTTTGAATCCTTGAGGGAAAAGGCCTCTTGGATAACTCCGGTGCCAGGAGGAGTTGGACCAATGACTATTGCAATGTTATTAAGCAACACCATGCTTGCTGCTGCACGAAGCAGAGGGAATTCTCGACCCGAACATGACTAGGATATAAGGCATGGTATATAATTAAACATCCTTGCTGGGGAAATAATAATAATATACTAATTACAACCGTATACTAAATTACAGTTGTTTGCGCGATTTCAGTTCATGACAATTTAATTTATGATGTACCATCTTAGTTTCAACAGAAGAATATTTTTAAATGATTTGTTGAGCAATAAGTGATTAGATCAATTCACGGAGAAAGTATATGCAGCTGCCGATAGACGAATGCGAGGAGTGGATATGGGAATCGTTGAACTGCCCGGACGACTGCGGCTTTGAATATGTTAAGAATGGAAACAAGGAGTTTCTGATATTTAATACGAATGATTTTTTTGCAGACGCAAAGGCGATAGAAAAAATTAGAAAAATTACAGGGATGGTACTCCTACAAATAGGTACGCACAGAGGATACTCCCAGTTGTGGTTTGGAAGATATCATGACGGTAGCAGTGGGCCGCATAGCAATGATAATATGCCAATGCACAAGCTGTAAAACACATATGGTATGCCATTGCAATTGTTAATCAAACTGAACCTTTATTGAATCTTATTTAGAACTGCAATCTCGATTTAACAGTGATTGTTCGATCCTATTGCTTTGTTGCTAATATTATTCTGGTTTTTGTATATATTGTGTAAAAAACGGTTGAAAAAGTAACATTATCACATGTACTGTTTTTTAAGACAACCTTAGCTTCTATAACACTTATTGAAAAAGCTAACGACACCTTAGCATGTCTTATTATTAATATCAGAAGCAGTTATAAAATAATGCATTGCTATTTGTTTTGCTCTACATCTAGCTCATAGATATCTAGATACTCTGTTAGTTAGTCGAAATATTGTAAGGTTACATACTTCGTGGGTCCAATTCCCCTAGCTTATTTAGGCATCTGTTTTATCTTACACAAGCTTTATTCAGGCCCAAAAGTTCTGAGCTCAACTACTCCCTTTATGTCTATTAGGTCAATTTCTCTGGCCATTTCTATTGCTTCATCAGACTCAGAGTCATGGTTGATACATTTATCGTTATACGGACAATGCGGACATTTGCTTCTCTTTGCATCATCTGTTAGCCTAGGCAGCAAGGAGACATTATTTTCATTTAATGCTCTGACGAAAAGGTTCTTACGTCTTACCATTTCATTCTTCAATAGCTGTCTCACTATATCATCTGTCGCCAAAAAAACTTCCCAACTCTCTATGCCAACGTTCTTAGCATTAAACGGGCGGAAGAAATAATCTCCTTGCGAGTCGCTCCTAATCCATCTCAGCTCCCTTACATTATACCTTATCGAGATGATTCCTTTTTCTATACCTGTCATAGCCATATAATATAATAGTTGTCTGAGATAAGCTCTGAACGTATTATCGTGGAAATTTAGGCGTTTACCACTAACAGTGTCTTTTAATTCGATTATGACACACTCATCAAGGCTCAGGATATCCGGATGCGCCACTATGCCGTCCATCTCAATATCAGCTTGTGCTACTCCAAGATCTGCAAGCTTTGTGATAATAAATTCACTAGACTCTCCCCTTACAAAGTGGTGTACTGACTGGTCGGAAAGCGGGTCCATATCGGGGAACTTCCTTGAATAATACTGCTTCCTTATGCAGGTAGTTGGTATGATATCTGATACATGCACAGTGTTGTCTAGTCTTCTTTTTTGTTCATGTTTTAACTTCAGGTTCTTTAGTAGGCGTTTTGTAAAGTCAGGATTTCGCTGTATAATAATTCCCATTGTTATCACCCTACCAGCTGATCTTCGTTTTGTCTTCGCACAGCAGCCCTTTTCTATTCTTAGAGCCCATCGTATAAAAGATCAATTAATCAACTATTTTGAACATATATCAAGGTTGCTTAATATTGCATGGCTGTTTTTTGCATCCATTCTTGAGCTTCAATATCCCCTGTTATGGATTATCAATTTATAAGGTATGGTACGTGCTTGGTTGATATGACCCCTATTCATCACAATACGCTACATGTTCAACGCATTTGACTACCTCTACAGTTTAGGCAGCGTAATATGAAGCCGGAATATTTTCTTAGTATGTGGGCAGGATTTTAATTTTGTTGCCGAATGATATTCGATATGAAGAATTGGTACAACCTAAAGCGGCCCGGGAGCAGTTGGAAGCAATATACCTACTATTGAAGTTATCACCCATATTATCACTGCAATAACTATTGACTTGAGCCAGCCAATTCTATATAACCATTTAAGTGAAAATAGCCAAGCTATACCTCCGATGATAGCAGCCAGAAGCCCGCTTCCAATTAAAAAGTACGTAATCCCATAGATAATCGACCCGATCATTGCTGTTGCGAAGGCAGTCTTTATTCCCTCTTTCTCGCCGAATATCTTTGTAACAATGAATATAATGATGGTAGAAATTATCAGGCCAATTATAAAATGAATTATACTCCATGCCGATAGAACAGCCATATTCCTTACTTGGAAATTTCAACACACAATGATTAATATCATGATACTAACAATAGTACTTATCTTTTTAGAGTAAAAAAATCGTTTGATTTTATTCTTTAGCTCATGTCCGTAGGTTTATCATCTGTCCAACTAAAAGTAAATAACGAACAGTGGTTTCTGACACAAAGATTATCATTATAACATATGTCCATGTCTAGTATTTCAGTCGAATTGATTAAACTAGGCATTTTTAATTACTGTTGGCGCATGTAGCATCTTAGTCTTTTCGATCTGATCGCCGAATAGGCATACTACTATACAGTCTTGTGAAGATATATTTTCTTACAAAATAAAATGCGTTTTTCTATGTCCGCGACAATATATGACCTGCAAAATAACGATTTAAAGAACACCAAGACCAAGATCAAGTATAAATAAAACTTTTACACTCTATATTTATGCAAGAACAGAGCTCTGCTCATGCGCCCGACAATATAAATTCTCTCTTGTTATCTCCTATCGGCACAGTTCTTAGTACTGATTTGATTATACTAGAAAGTGACAAGTCTGCAAAGGAAGCTTATGAATTCATGGAAGAGAGAAATGCGCGGTGCGTCCTTGCATCTCACAAAGGTGAAGTTGTGGGTATAGTCAGTAAGACAGATATACTCTTCAAAGTTCTAGGCCAAGATAGAAATCCTGCGAAAGTAAAATTAAGGGAAATTATGAGCTCTCCTGTACTTGCCG
>JBKPMK010000106.1:0-1731 GCA_046732115.1 Thermoproteota archaeon | reverse complement strand
TAGCTGCTGTTGTTGTGACGGTAGCTGCTGTTGTTGTGACGGTAGCTGCTGTTGTTGTGACGGTAGCTGCTGTTGTTGTGACGGTAGCTGCTGTTGTTGTGACGGTAGCTGCTGTTGTTGTGACGGTAGCTGCATTTGACTAGGTGGGGATTGCGCTTGAGTAGGTGAGAGGGAAGATGATGCTGCTGGCCCTTGTGCTTGTTGTGAAGATGCATATGCTTGCTGTTGTTGTAATAAAGGTAAACCTACCACGCTACCTGTTAAAATAAGAATCACAGAAAATAATGCTGCTGCTATTGTTGTTGTAGTACCAAAAGTAGGTACTATCACAGTATTTGCTTTATTCATTATTGTATCGTGTAGAAGAAGGTTCTATATAAGATGGCCGCATATAAGGAATTAAGTCAATATAGTCAAGTTTGTGTGATATTCAGAGCACTTATCCAATAATGGAACGTTTTTTCAGATAATTGCATTTATTTGCTTATATCTTACTACCTATCCGTGGATATAGAAACAAAGATTCTTAATGATATGGACGAAAGAATACATGGACTTACACAAATGGCAGTTGAAAGGCCAGAACTAATCAGAGTTGTAAACAATGTCGAACGAGACTTGTCTTCAGATGTAGCATACAGTTACCACATTTTGTATACATTTGCACATGTTTACCATATGCGTCAAAGAGGAGTGGTAGGTGATAATGAATGGACAGGATGGCTGCGATGGATGAAAAGTGCTTTTAGACATGGCACCATAAGTGAAATATGGAAAAATAATGTAGAAGTAGAGAAGTGGTTTGATCCTGCATTTCAACAATTTATTAATAAAGAATTGGCTATTGAAAGTAAAAAGTAAAAGAGCTGTAGCCACAGAAACCGTGGTTATTTTGGACAAGTCAGTATGCCAGTCCCATCTTACAATAATTTAACTTAAATTAAATTATTGAGGACATCGATGTGGCATACCTGTCTCTTTGTCTATAGGAATCCATTTGCCACTCTAGGAAGCCGTTCTTAGAAATTACATGGGATGACTTTACAGAAAAATTCAATGACGAAATTAAATCAGCATATGAAGTAACAAGAGCAGTCTTACCGGATATGGTGAAGCAAAACTATGGTCGAATTATATATGTTGCAACAGGAAGTGCAAAATATCCAAATCCTCCTGGCGCAATTGCTTTTGGAACGGCCAAAGCAGCCTTGGTGACATTTGCAAAATACATAGCACAAGAGTTTGGAAGAAAAGGAATTACAGCAAATATAGTATCACCTGGACTGATAGAAACAGATCAAAATGCTCATTTTCCTGCAGAGATAAAACAGCAATATGCATCCTTAACTACTATTGGACGCACAGGTAAGCCCGAAGACGTGGCAAATGTAATAGCGTTTTTTGCTAGCGATGAAAGCGAATACATGACAGGAACTTATGTACCTGTAGACGGGGGACTTGTTATTGGTGGATAATAGCGATAATGACAATGATAGCTTTAGCAGTAGTGACTTGAATGAATGACTTTAATCAATTCTTTCAACAAGCAAAAAGCAGCATTGCAATTATTGCAAGAATTAGGCGGTATTGCTAGATGACGAGTTGCCCAAATGTAGTCTTCTGTGGATTTACCAAATGAAAACGTGAAGGCATTATCGCATTTGAATGAATAAATTATGGGAAAGGATAAGATTGTAAATTAAATATGCGTGTTTTTGTTACCGGCGCCAC
>JBKPMK010000105.1:0-3560 GCA_046732115.1 Thermoproteota archaeon | reverse complement strand
CAATTTATCAAGCAATTATAATGCGAGTAGACCACAGCAAAAACAACAATAACAAAATAAAGCTAAATAGAAGATTATGTGGTTGTCCTACTTGTCATAAATCCAGATACGTTGTTCTGTCATCAACTATCAAAAACAAGCCTTATCATCTCCGTGAACTATATTGCCATTTATGTAATATCTCATTTTCATATGTTCACGTGGTAACCCCATTTGAATTAAGAGAATACTCTAATAATATGAAAATGTGAGATAACGAGATTATACAGCAGCATTTGATTTTTCATTAGTATTGACTTACCATCAATTGGAGTCTTAAAATGATAAACCACTATCCATAAAGTCTTTGCATATTTTGTCTAGCTTTTGTGTTACCTCATATCTATCTACTGGGTCATCAGGGCTGGATTCTTTTTGTTGTTTTACGATGATTCCATCATTTAATAATTCAATAATGATCACTTCAATTATTGTATTATATACTGCATAGTTTTCCGATTCGTATATCTGACGTCCAAGTCCTAGTTCTTTGTTTGATAGATAACCTTGTAATCGACTTTGGGAAAACAGTTTGTGTGGAATGAAGACCCTTGTGCCATTGTTTCGAACTTCAGAACATAATATCTTATAAAATGCCTGTTTTATTGTCGTAATGTCTCTATCTATTAGAATTCTTTTGATATCTTCATTTACTATTTGTCGTCTATTATTGTTGTCATCATCAATCATGTTTTGGAAAAGAAGCTAGTACATATGCATATTTAAAAGTGCATGTATAACATGTAACTGAGCCTACAACGTTTTTTACCTTATAATTTAGGACACGTTTAGAATTTAGCTCAATATCAGAATATTTCATTTTGATTTCTAGGTTTTTATTATTCCAGAACTTGTTTTTACTATATCTTTATGGCCTGTTGTTTTGATATGTTCCTCAATATTAGATTGAGTAATGAATGTCATTTTACAATCGTTACATATACGCATTATTGCTAAATTGTCATTATGCATTCAGTGGGAGTTTTAACACATAATTGCTAATTTATCAGTTTTGTACAGCTGTTGACAGGAGGAATTCTGTATTTTTACAATCTAAAATCGACAATAACTTTAACCTTTCTACAGGACGGGTAGAAAATGCTCTAGCGCTCCATCTTTTTGCTATTAGCTCATTTATAGGATGGTCTGTTTTGGCAGTTTTTGTTATTATTGTTGCTTCTAATAAGGATGTCGATGATGGCTTTTCTTCTTCTTTGTTGTTGCTCACAATTATTCATAAACAGTATTTATGTTAATTATTTCTATGTATTACTTTGAACATATAGTATCACAAAAATGTATAAAGCTGAATTTTCTATATTGCAATATCATAGTTAGGTCTGCTGTTTTCTCAGGTTTAAGATATTTTTGCAATAGGCTTTAATTACTCTGCATGCTATCAATATGTAATGGCTGATGAATTCTTCTGACAGGCCATACAATGACTTTAGGGCTCCTCCTCCTACATATTCTGAAAGGAAATTAAGGTCTATTTTGCGTTCAAAGAAAATCGCTTTCAAAGACAGCCAAATTATCTGGTATACAGGATGTGATAGATACACTCCTGATTTGCTTATTGGTAAAAAGCTTATTGTAGAAGTTGACGGTAAAGTACATGATAAAGACTTTCAGAAAACACCAGATAGAATACGTCAGAGGGCACTAGAAAAGATGGGTTATTATGTGCTAAGAGTTAAAAATGAAGAAATTCAGAATACGCCTGGCTCTGTTGCAGAAAGAATAATTCAAAAATATCTTGAAGTAATTGAAGAAGAACAATACAGCAGCAATGGAACAAGAACAAAGTCCATCAAGATTACACAATTAGAAAAGCCATTGCAATATGAGCCTATACCAAAAGAGATAACTAGTGACAATTTGCGCGTATGGGCTCTATCCTTTAATCAGCAATTGATAGCAAACAAAGAATCAGCGTGGAGTATAGACTATTTTAAACAATCTTTGACCCAGCTTCATCCTACCCTTGTAACTAATCAATGTGCCATGGAAAGGCTCATCTTGTTGCTAGTTGGTCGTAATCTCCATAAAAAAGAAGATGGAAATTTAGATTTTGAATATACGTTGATTTTTTTGAACAAATGTATAGAGATTCTCAGAGGGTTGTTCAACCAAGAAGCTAGCATGGTAGAGGTTCATATAAAAAATATGTATAATATATCAGCACCAGGCTTTTTTAAGAATCTAATTTTCAATGGTGGCCCTAATATAAACCCAGGAATAGTTTCAATTGAAAATGAGGAATCATTAAATTACCACATAGATAGTTTCAATGTTATCCTTTCTGAATTGGGAATAACTGTAGGAAGAGAAGATATCAAATCTGAATGTGCTGCAACACTAGCAAAATTAAGTAAAAAAGATAGTTACCATGATGGTACTGGTTTATCAAAATATAAGTGGCTTATTGATTGGCTGAATAAGCAGCAGATATAACACATTCCTCACATTGACGGTTTACAACCGAATAAAGACACAACTACAATTTCATAAAACGGCTGCAAGTCATGCAATAACTGATTACCCCTTATGGCTTCTGGGGTTAGCGCACGGCAAACCATAAGGGGAATCTGTGGCTACCTGATTATAGGATGGACAGATTGGTTTGCTTGGTTGCAGATTGTTCTTTAACTGCAAAAACTGTGTGCAAAATTATTCTAATATGACTTTTGAAATATTACCACTCATTTAAGATGCTCCTTTAAAGTGTATACCTGCTATTTCCTCACAAGCTGCAAGTAAGATAGCAACACAGCGCATTTCCGTAGAACACGGTAACAGACAACAATATAGAGAATAATGGCAAATTTGCTTCAAGAATATTGAATATTGCATGTTACATTAAATCCTGCTATCCGTTACATACCTATGTTTTCTAACCAATAGCCTATTTGAGTAAATGTCATTTTATGGTAATCGTAAGTGTATAAGTAAAGAGATTAAGCTATAATGATAATAATAATCTGGTTTTGAGCAGAAACACTTAAGGTTTGCTTCATTATTACTGTATACGACTAAATTCTCCATCATTTCTAAAATATCATACGGAATTAATTCTGCAATATTTGTATCTTTTTTGTAATTCCGAATTTTCTTCGATACTCCTGCTGCTATATCATATCCTAAATACTTTGATAGTACAGATACTGCACAATATTTTTCTCCATTTTCATCATAAAATGAGCCAAAGACCTGAGGAGTATCTAATATTTTATACTTGAAAATTGTGCTAAGCTTCAGTTGGATTTGTTTTTCTTGCTGGTTCTTCTTCTTCTCTTCCTCTATACTACTCGTTGGCTGTCGCATCATTGAATGCACTTCATTACTTTCCTTCATGAAGTTTGTTAATAATCCCTGCTAGTTTGATATCGTAGTTGCTTATCCCACCGATATCATGTGTTACCAAGTCAATGTTAAGCCTATTGTAGACATTGAACCACTCAGGATGATGATTCATCTTCTCTGCAGCCAATGCCACTTTTGTCATAAAACTAAATGCATCT
>JBKPMK010000104.1:0-2077 GCA_046732115.1 Thermoproteota archaeon | reverse complement strand
GGCATATACATTATTTGCTAGAGTAATAAACGAAACAAACAAAATAGCAATTGGTAAAGTTGTATTAAAGGACAGAGAACATCTTGTTGCATTACGTGCATATCAAAGAGGGATAGTGATGCATCAACTACGGTATATAGACGAGATAAAGCCGGTAGATGAAGTTGAAGGCATGGATGGCTCTGTTTCTTCGCAACAACCTTCAATTGACAATAAAGAATTATCACTTGGGAAAACATTAGTAGAAAATCTCTCAAGCAAAGAATTCGATATCAGCCAATATTCTGATGAGTATACTAAGCAGTTAGAACAACTAATAAATGCAAAGATAGCTGGAAAGCAAACCTTGAACGTAACAGAATCTGACAATGCAAAGAAAGATGACGTTAGCAAAAACCTACTCGAAGCGCTAAAGGCGAGTGTTAAACAAAAGAACAAATCAAAACGTTAGCATTTGAAATTTAGTTTAAAAATTGCAGCTAGTGTATGATGATATATTATAACATTCACCAAAATATCGGAAATGGACTTGGAAATATAAAGATCTATTATTATAATTATAATGCGCGGATAAAAATAAATTATAATGAAATATACATAAAGATCATGACTAGATTACTCACTTGGGAATCTAACAATGTTAACTATGGTTATACGTACAATCATAGCCATTATATACCATATTGATTTTTTCAATTTGGTGATCAAATAAACGAAGTATCATAAAAATGCAGCAGACATTAAACATTTGCTTGTGAATCTTCATGAATCCTATCTTAAAGATAATAAGTACGATGAGAGTAATCTAATCTATTATCGAATTAATTACAAGCTTATGGATGCATTTGAAATTACAAAGGAGGAAGCAGAGAAACTTCATGTAGACTATCATGAAAACAATCCCCGCAGAATATCTGAAGGTTACTGTCATAAGTGTAAAGATGTTGTTGAAATTATACCAATAATCTACGGGATTGCCGAAAAAGATAAGGAAGCCTTAACTGAAGCAGAAAATGAAGGAAGATTGATTATAGGAAGTTTAAATGAAATTAGGGAAGGAGTTGAAGTGTCTATGTTTGGCTGCAAAATATGCAAAAGTAGTCTTCCAGAATATGGGAAATTGCTATAGATCTTTTGAGTATATTTGATTTTAATTTCATTTTTGAATTATTTCGCGCGTTTGTAACTTTGCTAACATAAAACTTGATTAGTTGCAAGACTTTTTATAGTGTTTCTCATATTCGTCACATCATAACCAATCATCCAGCATGTAAAAAACAGGTTCTTTAGAGTAAGATAGGCGGTATTCGAATGTAAAATTCAAATGGTTGTAAATGCTTAATCACATTGAATTGGTGGAAGAAGTATGTCCAGCATGTTACAAGTTTCTGCAGTCAATATATGATAAGAAGAGAATGAAAAATGTTAGACAAATTGTTGTGCAAGATGGGATACAAAATAATAGTAATAAACAGTGTAAAAGTCTATATCATCAAAAATTGACAAATGGCTTCAAATCTAATTTTTAATCAGATAGCATTATTATTATTTTTTGTCATTATAAGCAAAAGCAACAAAATCTTATTTGAGAGAAGCTTTGAGATAACCTCAAAGCCCTGCGTACTGTTATCATAAGAAAAGTAGCTAACAACAACGGAGTCTTTTAAGCTACTTGTAGTGTAGCAATTAAATCACAAATAATCTCTCGCTTCTGTAATATCGGTGATATTTTTAGTAAAAAAGCTCTATTTATCAATAACCATGTTAGCTTGTTGTTGACGAGTCCTAATGAAGGATAGGACTAATGCTGAAGCTAGTATTCCAAATATTACCATCAGAGATATGACAAGTGGTATCTCAAAATATTCTGACACTAACATTTTGCTGCCTACAAAGAATAATATCATGGCCAAACCTGGTTTAAGATAATAGAATTTCTCCATCATACCAGCAAGTAAAAAGTATAAACTTCTCAAACCAAGAATAGCAAAGATATTTGAAGTTATTACTATAAACGAATCAGTAGTTATTGCTAGTATTGCAGGTATCGAATCTAATGCAAATACCAAATCTGTCA
>JBKPMK010000103.1:0-5816 GCA_046732115.1 Thermoproteota archaeon | reverse complement strand
TCATGCACATTATCTCATATATATCTTTGACATAATAGCTATAAGATTGATAAAGATTGGATAAGAATAGCAAATAATGGTAATTTGATGCAATGTTTACCATTTAAAACCAGAGATTTTTGATACTTAATTTCCTCATATATTACAAAAATGTGTTATCGTATCTTACGGCTTATGTGTAAATTTCTCTAGGAAAAAAGTTGATGCGGGGCTCATTTAATAATAGATATATTAGATTCCGGTATTATACAGATATGGCGCAAACACTTTGCATCAAATGTGGTTCAGAGCTCAAAGCGTCTTCGTATTGTCAACTTTGTCAACAACCTTTAATTTTTGCATGCCCTTCTTGCGAATATATTACGGATGAAAAAGTTCATCCTGATTGTAGGAATGCAGAGATATTGGCAAAAACAGACACAACAACCACACAGGAAGGTTCAACTATTATTACTACTGCTTCTACAACTCCTAGACCTAGATCTACAACAGGCAATCAACAACAGAGTAGTACTGTTAATAAATCAAAAGAAGAAATATCTAAAACAGAGCAAAGTTCTGTGTCATCTTATATGACAACAGAACAGGATAACGATAAAAATAGCAATATCAATCCGTTTACTGCAGGCACAGCGGCTTGGCAGAGCTTGGTGACATATTGGATGTATAATTATGGAGAATTCCTTGAAAATGCTCTAAAAATGACTGAAGAGTGGTGTACTGTATTTTGGAGGCCTTGGGTAAATTGGATGCCCAAGAAAGGGCGACAAAATAGAACTGAATAGAAATAGTACAATAATCATAAATTTAACAGAATAAGGCTTCTTAAGGTAATTCTACAGTATGGGTTTAGTCCTCACATACTAAGTGCTAATAGCGAAAAATTGTGATGTGTGTTACGAAAAGTCAATTAAAGAGTGTTCAAGATAGAGAAACTCTATTCGTCTTTTGTTGTACCATCGCTGCTGTCCTCATTATGGTGCTTATTATGATGATCCTTATCTTCCTTGTACTTGTGTCTTGAACGTTTGAATTCTATTTCACCTATCTTAAATCCTGCATCTTTTGCCTGTTTTGTTAAAGAAGAAACCTTTTGCATGACTAATGTTTCATCGTCTTCGTCTATGTACATTTCTATTTCAACGTCCATATTATGATTATAAGTAGAAACGAATGGTATTTATTAATTAATTAATTAATTATATATTTTATCTGCAAATATCTGAAGTCACGATCATTCTACCACAAAAGATTCAACCATTCCTTTGGGTCATGCCATTTACTTAAGAATAAGTTTTAGATTTAATTTCAAGCAAGACTTTACAGGTGCTCAAAATCGTGCTTCAAGGGCGTATTTGGATCACTTTGAGTTCATCGAAGTACCATTAGAGAAGCACGACAAGGCATTGAAAGAAAATACAGAAATAATGCTAAGAGAACAATTAAGGCAATCTATAAAAGACAAATTACCACTTGAGAGTGTTCAGGAGTTAGTTAACAAAATAATCAGCAATTTGATTAAAGCAGAACAGCTATTGGCTCAGCCTTGAATATAGATAACAAAGTACTAGCCGTAGGAGTATGAAAGCGACCAACCGTATTTGCCCAGCGTATCTAAAAACTGAAGATGAAATGGGCCTTGGACAAACACAGATAAAGAAACTTCATATAGTTATGCCTGACCATGAAGAGAGTATTTTAGCCACCCCGTTTTCTATAAAATAACTTTTATACTGCCAGTAACCGCACTCTTCTTTATACAATTTCCCAATAGTACTCTTATGTCAAGTTGGCTCATCAAAATTGCATTATCTTATAGTACCCAATGCTTTTTCGACTTCTGCCATGTTATGGTACGTCTTATCTGGTATTTTCTTCAGAGTATTAATCAATTGTTCTGCCTCATCTAATTTCGTTTTATTTTTCTCCGCATAATCTATAACCTTATTTTTATCCTTTGGAAATTCTATTCCAGATAGAATTTTAGTGATTGCCGCAGCTGAAGCTCCTCTAGTGGCAGCAGCTTTTCCTCCAATTTTACCTCCTCTTACCCCAGGAGCTTCTCCAGACGATAGCTGCTTTACCTCTTGTGCCATGGGTATTTCTTCTGCTTCTGGGAATCTTCCTTTGAGTAGAGGTTTTAATGGAATTTGCTCTTTTTTTATCTTTAAGTCTTTGAAAATATCTGCACTGTTTTCGGTTTCATTTTGCTCGTCTATATCTATACCAAGCTCTTCCTCAACATCTTTCTTTCTTGCTCCAATTAACAACAATTGTATATTTTCATAATTGAGTAACTCCGGGTCATCTATGCTTACCCACCTTCTATCGCCAAATTTCTCTACTAAATGTCTTGGATATTCAGGCTTTTTCCTAGAAGAAAATGCAGCAAAGCCAGGTACACTTATGTTAGGATTCTTTACAGATACAATATAACTTGCCTCTTTTCTTATCTCAAACTCTTTCTGTATAGGACCTGGTTCTTCTGGAAGCTCAAGCAAATATGCCAATTCTGTATGACCGTCATGCTTGACGATTGAGTACTTACCCTCTCCAGCTGGTATAGCAGCTGCAATTCTCCTTTTACCTCTTGTTTCTGTTGTATATTCTGCCGCCACGAGTTCTTTATGGATATCGTCAGGATTAGATGTAGTAAGAGTATTCAATGCCCAATTTCTTTCTTTTGAAGTAGATTTTCCTTCAATGATCTCTGGTAATTGTTTTTGTCCAACTAGAAAAAGTCTGTAAATAGTCTCTTTTCTCTTTCCTGGTCTACCACTATAACCATCATCTGAAGCTGTAATCATATAAAACCGTTGAACATCTCCAATATCTTCCACTTCTTCAGTTCCAACTTTAGGTCTATAGAAGAAAAAAATATCCCCATGTTCTATTATTTGAGATTCCTTATCATTATTATCTTCTTTGACCATATGTGCAGCTGCTGATAAAAGAATAAAAAAGTTATAGATAATTGCTATACCATGTAATAGATTATCTTTTTTAACTATTTGTACCCATGTAATTGTCAATTTAAAATGGTTTGTTCCCAAAAAGGCCATGATGTCAACATAGCAAAGATGATCTAGAGGTACAAGACATGGAAACGGTGAGGAAATTTTAGTCTTTAATCCTATTTTTCATTTGATTTGTATAGGCCCTTGGAAGTTCGAATACTCTATTTTTTGATTTGTAAGAAATCTGAAACTAGACTTAACCTCTTAAAAATATTATTGAATGCAGACAATCAAAAAATACAAGATCAATAATTACTAGAAGAATGATTACAGATAACAAATCTTTTATGGCTGCAATGGTGTCATCAACTACACTTTTGTTTATTGAGCATATGAGTAGGTTTTGATGATAATGATAATGATGCCGATCATATATTAAATGTCTGCATAATCTCATCCCTAATACTCATTTTTCCATCGTTAAATATTCTCTGATCCATTTCCGTTATGGAATGGCCCACTATGGGAGTAAATCTCATCTTAGATATGATATCTCTATCAAGGTCAATGCCAGGCGCGATCTCTTCGAGAACAAGTCCGCTCGTAGTCAGCCTAAAAACAGCCCTTTCACTAATATACATGATCTCTTGTCCATATTTTAGTGCTTGATGTCCGCTAAATACGACCTTGAAAACGCTTTCAATGAACTTTGGTATTGTACCATCATGTAAGATTCTAATTTTATTATCTGATACAGCAATTTCACTTCTTCCCCCCATGAATGAGCCTGCAAAATATATTCTTGATACTCCGCCGGCTATGACTGGAAAGCCACCAGGGCCAAAAATTCTATCAGGTAACATGGAAGGATTTACATTTCCTTTTTTGTCAACTTGACCTTGACAGCTATTACCTTTTTATGTCCTTCAAGCGATATTTTAGGTAAGCCATCTACTAGTAGATTCTCAGTAGCTGGCGGGATGATTTTATAAGATAGTCTTCCTAAATCATTGCTCACCGCAATAGAAAATGATGATTCAAAAGTTGTTAACATGGTACTTGATATTTTGATGGATTCTGATCCGAATACAAGGTTCAACGTAAA
Source organism: Thermoproteota archaeon (assembly GCA_046732115.1). Classification (GTDB taxonomy): domain Archaea; phylum Thermoproteota; class Nitrososphaeria; order Nitrososphaerales; family Nitrososphaeraceae; genus JAFAQB01. The sequence continues at coordinate 1,754 of JBKPMK010000103.1, read as the reverse complement.
GCATGCAATGTGGACAACTGGTGCTAATGCGCCTTTTGAGCTCATACAGAATTCTAAGAAATATACTATAAAGGACATTGCGCAAAATATTAGATGTCCAACACTAGTTCTTGAAGCAGAAAAAGACTATTCTTTTCCAGGTCAACCAAAAAAAGTATATGATGCATTAACTTGTTCTAAAAGTTACATCAGATTTACAGAGCAAGAAGGTGCTGAAGAGCATTGCCAGTGTGGTGCCCTGGCTTTATGTAACCAGCGTATATTTGATTGGCTAGATGACATATTTCAACAAAAGACAAGCGCTTGAATCCAAAATTGATAATCGCAATATCGTAATGGTTCTAATTAAACACGTCTCTGCTCACGATTATGGGAGACATCGTATAGATGCTAGTAGAGTCATAAAGACGGACTGACAACAATCATTAATTAGCTCTGCTGCATACGTGATTGCATTTTTGTCTTCATTATGATATTTGTGATTCTGAAATTTTGAATAGCTAAGCTGAGTTAGTAGTTCATTATTTAATTTAAAAATAATTTAGATATATTCTTGATAAAGGTAAAAGTATGCCATATCAATGATAATAATACTTGCACATACAAAGTATTATTAGTACGCTAAGCTAGTTATATCATACATACATGGCAAGACGTTCAAACAAATAGATAGCTGACACATTAACACCATCAGTATCACTGACAGCAAATATATCAGCGACAAAAATCGATACTTCCTCAGCTTTCATTAGAAACAATGATGATGCCTTACTGGAAAGAAAAATCACTTTGGCGACTGAAGGCTTTACTACACATAAGTATTGTGAATTAGTCCTAAAAGATAGAATCCGATTATCAAAGGAAAATGCCTGTGTAGGCATGCAGCAAGAGAAGATTTGCAATCAGTCAAAGAACGTATGACCAGCATAGAAAATCTTCTTGTTGCAATTCAACCTTTGCTGCAAAATATAAAGCCTGAACTAAACTGCAATTAGTAGGAATAAATAAATGAATAAGCGCTTGAGGACAATTCAGTCCTTCAATGATTTTATTTGATTTCTAGTAGCCGATATTTATGTAGAAATGGCATCCCCTCCAGATAGCTTTTATGATGATTATATTTCAATGAATAATGAGCACCATATCTATCTTTCTCCTTTTGCAGCACATCCCTTTTACATAAATTATTAAGGCGACCATAGAATGCATCGATAGATGGCTTCTTCAGTCCTAAATTTTGGCAACGAGAATTGATTTTTTCTCGAAGGTCTGTGTACCTTAACTGAGACTCTTCCTCCAGTGCCTGTATTATCATAATTTCTATCTCATATCTTGGATTACGTCCTGCCATGACGCTAGTGATTTCTGGTTTTACTTTACGTGATGTTTCCATAAATAGTTATCAATGTTAGAAGAATTATCAAACAGAAAAATTGTCATGTGTGTCTGCTTGTCTAAGAGCCTAAAGGAAACGATAGACCACAAACGTGGGCGCAGCAAAAGCAGGAGGTCATGAGTAATGCAAAATACCGACCATGACCCACCAATAATCAAAACTAATTCCATACAAGTCAGGGGGTCTAAAACCAAACAATCTAGATTGGAGACTTCGCTACCCCCTCCTCTTTAGCAAATACAAATAGAGATGAAATAGTATTCTCAAGCCAAAAAAGCCAGTTTGCAGATTATACAACTTGGAAAGGGATTGAAAATAAAACAGGGATTGAAAAAGACGATGCAGTTAGTTTCCTAGT
>JBKPMK010000102.1:0-15709 GCA_046732115.1 Thermoproteota archaeon | reverse complement strand
CTCATTTACAGTGAATCTTGCATCCGAATATGGATGGTACGGAGAATCTATCATCTTCGCTATTCTGTTTTCTCCAGATTTTCTGAGATAAATTCTATAAGTTGAGGCATGTCCCAGCACATTTCCGCCAGCTGCTTTTGTAGGATCACCGAAGAATGTATCAGGAGATGATTGCACTTGATTTGTTATGACGATAGCTATATTGTATATCTCTGCAAGCCTTATAACTTTGTGTAACATGGAATTAAGTCTCTGCTGTCTATCAGCTAAAGTACCTCTGCCAGCAAACTCTGCCCTATGCAAAGAGATTATACTATCAATTATAACCAATTTAGCTTTAAAATCGTCTACATATTTGCCCAAGTTCTTTATTATTAACTCTAAATGCGAGCTATTGTAGACTTTGCATACTGCTATACTCTTGAGTACCTGTTCTTGTTCATAACCTCTAGATCTAGCTATCTCTTGTATTCTTTCAGGTCTAAATGTTCCCTCTGTATCTACGTATATTGTATTGCCGTCTAGCCCACCTGATTCAACGGGCTGTCTTGCCATGGCACATAGTGTATGACACACTTGTGATTTTCCAGATCCAAATTCTCCATAGAATTCAGTTACAGCCTGAGTCTCTATTCCTCCAAGCAAAAGATCATCTAGCGCGCTAGAACCAGTAGAGCACCTAAGCATAGATCTTCTTTTTTCAAGAGCTGCATCAGCTGTGACAAACTCCTTCTCTAATACCTTAGAATCCCTTAGCAGCTTCTGGGCTGCAATTACAAATGCTGCAGCGCTTTCTTTTGAAGCATTAATGTCTACGGCCAATTCTTCTGCACTTGTTACTGCAAGATCCATTACTGAAACAATACCTGCTTCTTTTAGCTTCTTGGCAGTTGTAGGACCAATCCCTTCTATATCCTGTATATCCAACTCTACCGTAGATGATGGTAAAGAAGCTGCAGACTCTGTTATTGCATTTGCACTAGTATTGTAATCATCACTATTTTTTATTACACTATTGGTATTATCGTCATCTCTGTCAGATGTATTATTCATGTATGATTTTTTATCTGCCATGTTACTATAAAGCATTTATAGCTACCGATATTAATAGTGGAAAGTACCAGTTAGGGAGGGAGAGAGTAAGGTTAACATCAGCTCAAGATACAAGTTTGACTAGCATTAGATTCACGGAAATTGTAGTATTAAATCATCGAAATATCATATAAATTGTACTATGGACTTGTTTATTAAAGATAATAATGCACTTGTACATCATGCATTTGGAAGGTAGCATTTGAAGATGCATACACGAACTTGATAGGTTTTCCTTTCTGATACAATTCAATCATCTTAATATCGAGGGAATATTTCAAAACCAGCTTACTGATTCGGTCCATTAATTGCCTGTTCCCAATAAAGGAACAGAACCAACCCATTGTAACTATAATGCTGATATTATACATAATTAATTTCTCTCCCCAATCAGATTATGTTCTTTGGTTCTGATCGTTTAATCCAAAAAAAGACGTGTCGAAGCAATTTCAATAGTAGTTGCAGCTGTTTTGGTAGTTAGTTGAAGATTCGCTGACATACGCATACACAATGAGTGAGTAATACTTTATATTGCTCAGTAATATTATTACATTGGTATTTCTCTTCTCCTGTAACACTTTGCCCATCCTCAAATCAAAAGTAACAGAATAAATTTGAATGTTTAATATATGGGAGTAATTCGTAACATCAAAAGCGATCCAAGTAATTGATTCCTGTCACGGTAGCTAAATTTGGTGGTAGTTCCATTGGAGTGGACGGTATTCTGATACCACAAGTCATTGAAAGGATTAAGCAAATGATGAACCACACAAAGGTAGTTGCTGTTTTCTCTGCGCCACTAATTATGTATGATAATCATGCGAGATCCATGACTGATGTTGCTATGTTAGTTGGAAGAAGTTATGCGTCTTCTAATCCAATAGAAATTGATGTTCTACGCGAAGTTTACGAACGAATTGCTGCAACTTATATTTCTAAAAATTTCCGGGATAATTACCTTGAAACTCTTAATAAATTCTATAGGCAGGTAATAATCTCCCTTAAACAAGCAACTGAGAATAAACGATTTGTTGATGTAGTAAGGTCTAGAACACTTGCATATAGCGGAGAAATTAGCATGTCCTATCTTATGGACTATGTTATGCGCAGCCATGACATAAAATCTGATCATGTTAGTATAGACAAGTGGCCCATAATTACTGACGATAACTTTGAAGCTGCCAACTTTATGGTAGAAGAATCGAAGCAAAGCACTGAGCATCTGATTAATCTAGTAGCATCTAGCGAAGTTGTTTCTATAGGCGGTTTTATAGGTAAAACTACTGATGGACTTGAAACCACGTATGAACGCGGTGGCTCGGATAGAACAGCAGCAGACATTGCTATACTCTTACATGATAATTACGATATACAAGTGGATTTTGAAAAGGATAGTGCCGTATTGAGTGCTGATCCTAAGGTGGTAAACGACAATCTTGAATATGTAAGATACCTTTCTTATAATGAAGCAAAACTAGCTGGTATGTTTGGCATGAAAATTCTTGATCCTGTCGCTATAAAGGAGATTGACGATAACAACTTGGACATTCCCATGGTTATTACAAATACTTCAAATCCATCCAACATCACTACGATCCAGAAAAATCCTCCATTAGACGAAAACAATTTGTTAAAGATTGTTACTGGAAAGAGAAACTGTGCGATTGTGAGAATGGAGAGCATTGCAGCCTCACACTTGATAGCATCGATAGAAAGGGATAAACAGTACCATGATTTCGTCAAATTATCTCCATATAAAAAAGATGACACTGAAATTACAAGGTTACTTTTTCTGGATGCAGATTATGTAAGAAGACATGAACGCCGTTTCAAGGCATATTACCCTAAGGTAGAAGTTGTCTATGGAAGAGGTGTGGTTACATTAATTGGCGACCAGATGTGGCGAATGCCAAAAATTGCGTCTACAGCTACTAGCACAGTAGGTGATCACGATATTAATATAATAAATCTGGATGCTCAAGAGGAGACCTCGCGAATTTTGATAGTAGTAGAAGATAAAAGTAATAATGTCAGAGATGCAATAAGAGCAATCCATGCGAGGCGAAGTAAAATTCATAATAGTGTAGTAAAACAATATGGTTGAAGGAAAAATATGGATAGATGGAACCCTCGTAAAATGGGATGATGCAAAGATCCATGTCCTTACACATGGATTACACTATGGAACAGCTGTTTTTGAAGGAATTCGTTGTTATAAGACGAAAAGTGGTCATGCAATTTTTCGTCTTCCTGATCATATCCAAAGGTTAATAGAAAGTGGTAAGATATATTTTATGGATCTTAGGTATTCCAAGTCGCAATTACAAGATGCTGTGATTGATACAATCAAGGCAAATAAAATAGATGAATGCTATATACGTCCGATTGCGTATTATGGTTATGGCAAAATGGGAGTTAATCCTCTTCCGAATAAAGTTTCTATTGCAATCGCAGTGTGGAAATGGGATGAATATTTAAAAGAGGACAAAAGTGAAAATGGTGTGCGAGTTATGGTTTCAAACTGGAGCAGAATCGACAATAGATCAATGCCAACGCTTGCTAAAGCAACAGCAAATTATGCGAATTCTGCATTGGCAAGAGTTGAGGCATTAAAGGCAGGATTTGACGAAGCAATAATGCTAAATTTGAATGGAATGGTAGTAGAAGCTAGTGCAGAAAACATATTCATTGTAAAAGATAATTATTTGTTTACTCCTCCCACAGCATCTGGAGCCTTGGATGGCATTACAAGAGATAGTATATTGACTTTAGCAAGAGAACACAAAATTCCATATGAGATCCGAGACATCTCTAGAGATGAATTATATTTGGCTGATGAATTATTCTTGACTGGAACTGCTGCTGAAGTAAAGCCAGTTGGCGAAGTTGATAATAGAATAATTGGTGATGGAAAAATTGGTGTAATTACTAAACAACTCAAAGCACTTTTTATATCCGTAGTCCATGGACACGACAAAAAATTTAGCAGAAAATGGCTAATGTCTATTAATAGGTAAATTTAAAATATGATAAGACAGAATTTAGACTTCTTAGAATCTTGGATAAAAGGCGTGTAACGGTACTATGCTCAGACTGGCGATGCCAACAAGGAGTATTAATTGATTATTTTCCTAGTCTGATGCGCTCATTGAGCGCATTACTCTATTATATTGTGTAAATAGATATAACAAATGGATCGCTACTACCATGTTATGTGATTACGTGAAGCAATAGGTAATCAACGTCTTTCAAAGGTTTATGGCTGCAATTTTTGGTTACATGTTCGGTGCGCTATCAACAAAATAAGCGAACAGTTGATTGAGAAAGAATGAGCATCTCTATGCTTTCCATGTAACAAGATATTAGCATACTAATAATACTCAGCTACACCAAGTATTACTAACTCTACCTCTATACAGTACTCAACTAACTACCTAGACAGCTGCAATGACTGTTGGACCGATAAAAGACAAGGTTCAGATATACAAAGCAATATGCATAGGCTGTTATATTGTTCATTCTGTAAAAAACTAACTAATATCTAAAATGCCAAAAAATAAGGCAAGATAAAGATGGAAATCTATACAAGATAAAAACGTATCATTATGACAATTTATCTAAACTAGAGCGTACAAAAAGAAAAGAACAAGAAGCAATAAAATAGTAAATCACATGTCCAATGGTAATTAAGGATATTTTCTTAACAAAACTATTATATCAGTCAATTAGGCTAGGTTCTTATTGGGCCGCAATATATATATGCATATATATAGCTAGCCAGTCGAGTGAGTTTTCCCAATAGCTGGACCAAGTAGGAAGATGACTCTATTTGATTTGATTCGTTCCAGTTATAGATGTGTGCTATGCATGTATGACAGATATGGTTAAATGTCCCCGTGCAGCACTAATTAGGCTGTCCTAATATTTATTATGATCTCAGATTCTCTTTAGTTAGAATATGATTAGAAAATGTAGAATTGATTGATTGATCACCTTAAGCTAACTAGTCAAACATATCTACAGTATCTAGATTTCATCTAATTTATTTTTCACTTTACTACCAAAACAGGACATGATGCATAAGTTACTATGCTAGAAGCAACACTCCCAAGCAATAATTTTGTAAAGCCGGATCTACCTCTGCTACCAACTACAACTAGATCCATATTTTGATTCTCTGTATACTCTACTATAGTACCTGCTACTGACATTGATTCTTCAATTTGAGATTTGAACTGAATATCCTCATCGTTAGCTTTTTGATGTGATGACGCGAGTTTGCCAACTTTGTCCAACCATTCATGAGCTTCTTTTCTCTTTCGTTCCAATTCATCTAAACCATGCATAGGTGATGCGATAAAAGCAGAAGCTGCATATCCAATATTAGTTATATCAAGTACAGTCAATGCGATTAGTTGTGCTTTGTTGTCTCTTGCAAGATCAATGGCATATTCTGCAGCTTTCATTGAATGCTCAGAACCATCTATTGCAACAAGTATCTTGGAAAATTTTGCTCTCGCATTTTTTTCATAAGTCATTTTAGATCAACTAGTCACTTTGGTGAAAGTATTAAAAGTTGTTTTACCATACAATGGGAGGAAATGACTGCAATTGATCTGCTACTATGCAACGTTAGGTCATAAAGTATTTGTCAACAATCATAGGAATTCAGAAATTAGTTCCATATTCTATAACAAAGCTTACGGATTGATTGACCTTAATCACTTAGCTCTAAAGTGATAAAACTTCAGATAGTCTGATGACTTCAGATGGCCGGAGCTGTCCCAATGGGGCCAAGGATTTCTTGATTTTTGCGATGACAAATACCGAAATGCCTCATGTGTTTTGAAGGCCTATGGGACATGCTCTTATACTACCGATGGATTCTTCTATTAGTAGTATATGAGTGACGAAACAAAAAGAGAAGAAATTAGAGAAGAAACTCATGAACTAGAAGATACTGAGCAAGATGAGTTAGAAGATGATGATGATCATGAGGAGGATGAAACCGATCAGAATACATAATACAAAACACTATGCAAGAAAAAGTAAGTAAATAAGCATGAATGTCAAAGTATTTCTTATAACTTGTTTTGAAAGAGATGATTAGAATCAACGTTATTACCGATTAATTCATCGTCATCATCAGCGCCACTGGACAAGTTAATATTAAAGATAATTACGTCGTAGTGATGCGGCTCGAAAGCATATAAGGGTACTGTGGAATTATTGAATTCATCAACTTCAAATCCACTGTCTTCTCAAGCTATTTTTAATATCTTGAGTTGTCGGACTCGTTATCTATTGCCAAATTCTTTTCTTCGTATTTATTCATTAACCTTTTAGACGACTGTCTAGAAGGCTCTACAGAAGGACAAGGCCAATTTGAACAATTAGTGATATAAAAGATACAAACGATCTACCAGATGATTATAATAAATCATCTATTAATGGGATAAATATAACAAATCCTTCATCACAAAATCATAGCAAAGAACTCAGAGCTCTACAGGAGCCTTCAGCGCCTTCAGCTGATAAGGCGACCGAACGGCAAGTAATAAACTCAATCTACCGCCTTGGACATTCTGATTTATTTGGTTGTAAGAACTGCAAAGTAAAAGGCGACAAGTGGTTTTATGTTAACACATCCTCAGTATTGCAAAGGCGGAAATCATTCGAACAAATCAGGAGGTGACAAGAGAACAAAATGAGTAGTCTATCATGTAGACTATGTGGACAGCCTATCAAATTCGATGAGAAATGGGTTAGTGAAAGAACAGGTAAGAAGATACCATTAGATCCAGGTATTAATGAGCCGCATGATTGTCCCGTGCGGAGAGATAAACAGCAGCAACAAGGACAGCAACCACAGCAATCATATCAACAGAAGCAAAGACGTTATCACCAATGTAACAAAGGCTGCGGTCAGGAAATCTATTTTGATGCGAATAATAAAAGCCAGGCTGGAAAATGGATTCCACTTGGCAAAGAAACAAGATTGCCGCACCAGTTCCAGCAACAGTATTAACAGTCAACCATAAACTTTATCCTGTCACTTGATATCAACATCCAATGATCAAATACAATCTAAACTTGATTCCCTTGGTTTAAAACTTCCACAACCGCTAAAAGTACCACCTAATGTTAAAACTCCTTCTGCATGGATTCGCATATGGAAAGATAAAGCATACATCTCTGGTCATGGACCTCAGAACTCCTTTTGAAATACAATCATGTAGACATATTTGTTGATGTATGTCGATATCTTGGGTCTAGAGCATGTCCGCAGTTTGGGAAGGAACAGATGATTACAAAGCTTCGGGAGCAAAATGTGTCATATATACATATTGAAAAGCTTGGTGGAAGACGAAACACGTTAAATCGCAAACATAATGGATATAATAATAGTGGATGGAAAAATAAGAGCTTTAGAGCTTATGCTGATTATATGACAACTATATCGTTTAGAGAAGGTATCAACGAATTACTTTCGCTTATGCAAAAATATTCTAATTTATCTATTATGTGTGCAGAAGCAGTACCATGGCGTTGTCATAGAAGAATGATAGCAGATTATCTAGTCATGGTAGAAGGCATTAGTGTATTTGACATTTTAGAGAGAAGAACAGCCAGCTTCCCATAAGTTAACATCATTTGCTCATCTTACTGATGATAAAATCCTGGCCTACCCAGAAATGATGCAATGACTGCTCCTGATAGTTGTATCCTTCATTACCACATCTTTGACACTTGACAGAGTTACCGGATATCTCGAATGATTCCATAGCCTGAGATCTTCGTTCCATTTCTTCTACTTGCTATAAAGACTGAACTTCAAATGGGCCGTTCAACACTTTGTTTCTTATATATCACATCGGCTAGCTATAATTTTATACCATTCCCAATTTATTCAGAAAATACTAAACGTATGAAAATAAATACACATGTTATAATGAATGCGTTGCAGAAGGAATAATTGACTATGCTTCAAGTACAAATATCGATCTTATTGTGATTGGTACAAAAGACAGAACAGGAGGACATAAATTCCTTGTAGGAGGTACCGCAAACAAAATTGTAGATCATGCTCACTGTCCCGTATTTGCAGTTAGATAGACATATCTTCAACAGCTGACAGTCTTATGTCCTGACTTCAGATTATATATTATTACTATGCGGTTGGAGTTGCATATATTTGTCATTAGTAGCTGGAGTAGCGGCGACCATCAGATAGACATCCATGTATTCAAAAAAGTTATAGCTTTGTTCATGATTATATGCAATGTCTGCTAAAACTACGGACTTGCGGCATACCTTGAGCGTGAAAACCGAAGCCTACCAAAATCACTAAGAAGAATATTGAAAGTTTGAGCACAAAAGTTGAAAACCCGCATATGCAAATAGAGTGGAGAAGGAGCAAAGTTGCAGAACTTGATAGCCAGGGCCATAGTCAGCCTGAGATAATAAGGATATTGCAGGTAAGTATTGGAACAGTAAACAGGGATTTTAAGGCAGCAAGCAAAGGAGAACATCAAGAAATACAATGACGAAAGACTGCCCGAAGAACATGAGAAATGTCTTATTGGACTGACTACGATTACAGAAGAAGCATATTACAGTAAATGATACAGAAGAAGAGTATTCATATTTGATTGTTCAAAGCATATCTTGTACCTGTAACATTGACATGCGTGCGCATTGTTAGACACTAGGAGTAGTGATTTGTGACATAATAGGACTCACCAGAAAGAGCCTTTTCGTTGGGTTAGTTTTAGCCATCGTTATTTCAGACTCGTTCATTTATTTTGCTCAGATACAAACAAAAGCTTTCTATTCAAGTTGGATAATAAGCAGTAACATACCAAAAAAAGTAGCGTTAATATAGCATTTTTAGATCAAGTAGAATCTATCTATGGTTATGCAATCATCAAATTGGGCAATATTAATCTTCAATCTTTACCGTGTCTTCTTTACGATAAACTATGGTCGCAGGAATAAATGTTAGCAGAAGAAGCCTTTTCATGGGAGTTCTACTAGCAATCATAATATCAGATTCGATCATATTTTTTGCTGAGATAAAAAGTAAAACCATATACTCTAATTGGATAATAAGTATCAATGCTTCAATTGCTGCTTTTCTAGCAGTATTTCTATTATATATACGCAAAAATATTCCCGGCGAGTACAAAGATACACGCATTGCCCTAGCTGTAGGATTGTCATTATGGCTTTGTGCCGACCTTGTATGGGCAACATATGAAATCGTACTAGAAGTAGTAGCGCCTGTTCCATCAGCAGCAGATTTCCTATGGTTATCTGCTTATGGATTCCTTGCATATTATCTGTTTAGGACATATATTCAATTTCACAAACAATTCAAATTTAAAAACAGAACTTTATTTCTAACCGCAGTTGGGTGTGCTTTTTTTCTTAGCTATATAGTAACTGTTACTGTAAATTTAGCAGATTTATCTTCTACAAGGGGCATAGCAATCTTTGCAGTCATACTAGCTTATCCTATTTTTGATGCCATTTTGATGGTTCCTGCCATTGTGATTTTGGTAAACTTTAGAAACGAACCATTATGGTTCACTCCATGGGTATGCGAATGTGCAGGTATCCTTTTAATGGCTATGTCAGATAGCTGGTTTGTACCTGTAATACTAACATCATTAGTAAATCAATTGTGGATATCTTCATTATTTTTTGCAGCCCATTATCTGGTTATAGCTGGAGGATTGTTTTGGTTCTTGACTGCTTATGCATACCACCATGATGAGCGTGCAATTAAGGGATTGGAACCATCACCAAAAGTTATTTTGTCTGGCAGAACAACCGATACTACTACTAGAAACGATAATGACAATTATACTCCCAAAAAGAGAAAGCAAAATAAAGTACGATTTTCCTACCGGATAATTGCTATCATTGCAATCATAATGATTGTGGCAGTCATTGTGGGAATTAGCAGTAGCAGATATTATTCTCCATCATCAAATGCTGTAGCTGCATTGTCACCAGTTTTTGGCATATTTGGTATTCCAAATCCCGAATTAGCGATCAAGCCCACAGACTCGCAGCCTACTGTAATGTTTGGTGCTCTTTTACCGTTGACTGGTACTTCCTCTTCACTTGGTGAGTCTGAAAAGGCAGCTCTAGAGATAGGAGTTAAAGACATTAATGATTATTTTAACAAGACCCATTCTAAAACCAGAATAGGATTAATAATTGAAGACACACAGACAGATCCGGCTATAAGCCTACAAAAGTTAAAACAATTGGAAGCTAAAGGTATAAGAATAGTTATCGGCCCTAGCACAAGCGCTGTACTTCAACCCATAGCAAGCTATGCCAATAAAAACGGCATTTTATTAATAAGCCCATCAAGTACTGCTCCTTCAGTAAATATCAGGGGAAAGGAAAGTGAATTTAACAATACTAGCATACTCAGGTTAGTTCCCGACGATACTCATCAAGCCCAAGCAATATCGCAGCGAATGTGGAAAGATGGAATAAGGATAGTGATACCTTTCTGGAGGACCGACGTTTATGGTAATGGCCTTGTCAATGCAACTACTAAATACTTCGAACAATTAGGCGGAAAAGTGATTGACGGTGTTGGCTATGTGCCTTACACAGGTGATTTCTCAGCCAGCCTTAATAGGATAAATTTTATGATTTGGGACCATGATTTGAAATCTCTTGAATCCAAGATTAATCAGGCCGTATCTTTGTATGGACTAGATAAGATAGGAGTATACGTAGTTGCTTTTGACGAGATAGCACCTATTTTTATTCAAGCTCAAGAACGCCATGACGTGCTTTCAAGAGTAAAATGGTACGGTAGCGATGGGTCAGCTCTAGTAAATGCCCTAGTCAGAAATACGGAAGCTGCCACGTTTGCGATGAAGACAGGTTTTCCAAATCCAATCTATGGAGTTGAAAATGACAACGATACAAGGTTAAAGCAATTAGAGGCTGAGATACACGAGAAGCTTGAAAGAACTCCAAGGTCATACGCATATGTTGCCTATGATATCTTGTGGATCGCATCTTTAACGCACGACAGTATTGAAAAAACCAAATCGCCACAAACTGAAAGCGCTGACTCTTTTAAACAAAAGTTTAGAGAGATAGCAAGTACATACAAAGGCATAACCGGCAATACTACACTTAACAAAGTTGGAGATAGAAGATTTGGAGACTATGACCTTTGGGCAATAATGGCTACTAATAAAGACAACTTTGCTTGGGGACGAGTCGGCAAATATGTAAATGATACATTATCGAGCACACTTCCGCAGCATAATAGAAGATAATCTGATATAATTGCAATACAATGTGCTAGTATTAGGATTCAGATTGTTCATATCATTACCTTGGTGTCTTTGTCTTCATTCTCAATAACTAAATCCTGTATTCTACCTTGAACCCAATGATACGCCATTATTTGAGCCTGTATCCTTTCAACTTCTATTAGCGTGTAAGTATCTAACATTTCCTTTCTACACTTCCCTATTTTAACGTCTAAAACATCTCGTAACATTTCAGCTAATCTTGAATCGACCTCTCTCATTTGGGGAACAGAAAGCATCTACATTCAGCACATAAAATATAATGAGACACTAGAGCAGCGGGGAGTGAGTGAGATATTATTTCGCTAAGGCCCTTCACATTGGCCAGTAGTCACATTATAAGTAGAAACATTAGTTTCTATTACAAAAAAAGTATGGTGATGTTATTTAATGATTTATTATATATTTAACTAAAAACTGGCTGTCAGCAAGCACTCCTCCGTAAGAGATAGTCTTATTTGCTACTTGTATTTCATCTATTAGCGTGATGATAAGATATAGCAAAATCAAAACGGAAACATATCTTTTCGTTTTCGTTTTCGTGATCCTAGTTAGTCCTTTATTTTTATTTTCTACTGCAAGTATACAAGCGGCAGCATCGGCAGCATCGGCAGCATCGTCAGCATCGTCAGCAGCAGGAGGACGACCTTCACCTCAAAAATTCTTTATGATACTAAAAATAAACAATCCTACCGATGTCGCTGGGGGCCTTAGTTATAATGCCTACAACGTTTCTAGTAATATGGAAAAGTTTCTATCCATTGTTGATAATGTCACTGTAAATGTTGGCGAAAATGCAATTCATTGGAGTGTTCCGTATAAAATTATAGACATAAGCAAACCCCATATTATAAAAACAAAACAGTCTACATTATCAGCAGGTTCTCTTTATTCTCCTACATCCAATTATGCTAAAGAAGTCAACACATTAACTAATACGACAACATACACAGGGACAACTAGCGTATATAGAAATTACTTATCGATACTCAATGATATGGAGATTAAGGCGACTCTATACCATAATAAAACCGGAGTAGTGGAAACCATAGCGACTGCTCGCAGTTATTGATTCGTTTCCGCAGTTTTAGTAGCAATCCCTCTTCCCCACTAGATGCATCAGGATTATATCCTTGCTTCTTTGTCCTTTCAACTGCTTCGAGATAGATTGAAGCTATATCATCCCCATTTGAAAAAAGAGGAGTATCATCAGTCATTTTACTCTAAAATGTTTTGTTATAGTTATAAGGACATCCTTCTAAAGTGCTATACTCTCTAAAGTATTTTCTGATCAAGAAAGCTGTCTCGTCTTTTGTTCTACCATCTTGAAGGTTACATGACACATATTCCCAATTAACAGGGATATCGTATCTTCTTTGTCTGTAATCTTCAAACCAAGGCGGCATTATATTATGGTCAATGTAATAATCATAGACATAATCTTCCTGCGGTTCGCCATCTATATGCGGTTGCGGTACTACATCAACATCATAATAATTATTGATAGAAGGCATCTTTTTGCTTGATGATATAATAGAGTTCATTCGCTCTGCTATATCACTAGAAAGTTTATGCTTCATTCATCTACCTATGGCACATCCTCTAGAATAGTGTTATTATCTTTACCATTGCCAGTGTCGGCTACATCAAGAATCGGTTTTACGAGGTAATCGTTGTTCTCGCTATTGTTATTGTTTGGTAAAGCTCTAGTAGATGAAGATGATAATGATGGAGGCAATGCTATTTGTGGAAATATGCTAGCCAACTCTAAGCGTTGTTCATTAAGCTTGCATATCAAAAGCGATGCTTTAGCCTCAGCGTCATAATCATGACTTGCACGTGCTCTGTCTAATTCTTCCCATTGGATGCGTATCAGCTCACAAATGCAATCCCATCCTTCTTTTATCTGATCTGCATACTCATAGACATCAACATTCATTCTAAACATCCAGTTTCTACCCTCTTGCCTTGATTCTATAATGTATTTTTCTATAGCTGGTAATGAAAGGGCATATTTAGGCTCTAAACGTGCATTTACAAACTCTGTAATCTCGCGTGAGCTCATCAGTCTAAGTCTACATATCTTTACCCACTGCCTTACTTGTTCACGCCGTTCTGCAGTTAGTTTTGGCAAGTTAATAATATAATAACCACTGTTAGTTATTAAGAAGACTTTGTCTTCACTGTTTTCCCTGAAGCTGGGAAGTATGTTTCTGACTTGTAAGGATGGTGCTGCATTGTCTCTATACCTGTTTTGGAATCCTTAACCACTGTTTTGATGTTGGTAAAACCTCTAACTTGGCTCATGCTTATTTACTTACTTATTTTGTGAAAGTTGGCTTTATCTTTATGCTATATTACGACTTGCAGCTATAGTAGTAAAGCCAAACTCGCTAAAGCTCGCAGAAGAGCTTATCTAGATACTACAGGATTACGTGTGTGTAATGAGCAGCGCCAGGAAATCGCAGCGGCGAAACAGAATAGATTAAGAGCCAGGCTGTCATCACCGATATCAATTTGTTAAAGCCTGGCCATGCTGCACTAAGGCTGAACCTGCGTATTTTCAAAGAATGATACTGGCGGTAATACCAGTATCAGTAGTATTGAATAAAACACAATTGAAACGAGTAAAGATAATACATATGATGAACACAGAAGAATAATAGCGATTAACTAGGTAAAGAATCTATATCTACAACAATATACCAAATAATTTATGTTTGCACCATGGTTTTATCACTAAAGAACAGCAATGGATAGTACACTTAAGATGATTTAGAATAATCATGGAATCGCCAAATGGGTCGATGCATCACAACGTAGACCAGATACAATGCCGTTGAATACAAGCATTACTTGGTACATTTTTAACCCATATTAGCAAACACGAAGGAGTTGTATCAATATGAAATTGACCATTCAAAGAGCCTGTGTTGCTAAGCCTTAAACTTGTACTCCTTGCTATAGATTATTGCATCCATAATATCTTTAACGATTTTACGTGTTAGTTCTTCGTTGTTTGCATGCCTCCACTTTATCGCTGACATCATTGTTTCATAGATTTCATCTAGCTCTTGACTTGTGACATGAGCTATCAATTGGTCAGCTCCTAAACCATTTTCGATTCGCATGTATTATAGTACTACTTTATCTTGTTAGCATAATAAACTTGTTTCAATGTAACTTGAAACTTATATCATTCCACTATATCTACAACTGAAATTCTGTGTATGATGTCGAGTTTGAAATTGGAGTATATAAACAACGATTGATGAGTAGTAGTTTTTGTTTAACGATAAGAGGGAAGAATGATCAAAAAGCCTAAGAACATGCAGCGTCTGGGAAGCTAAGTGATTTGTGGCAATAACATTTGCATCATACGCGTCAGACTCTCGTGATATAACTTAGATGCTTTCACAAATACTCCGAATCTTGATATGTAAACACTAATGATGGAGATATTACCAATAATATCTCTTTTCTTCCTTTGATGGCAGAAAGTGTTTATCTAGTTCATTTAATCTTTCTATAGAGCCATCATTTTTTTGAAGATTGGAAAAAGAGGAATCGTTTCTAATTTTTTGCAAAAGCACAAGGACTTGTTCATTCGTAGCTCCTTGTTTTATGTCATAACTTATTTGTCTGCACACGTTAGTTATTCTACCATATCGTTTATTCTGTCTTTTCTCCCACGTACTAGCATTAACAGATAATCCTGTTACAAACTTGATTACTGTCTTTTCCATGTGCTTAATGTGCCATTCTCTCATAGGAAAGCTGTTTTGTATCAAAAAAAGGTCATCATCATATATACATATACATATACTAGGATATATGTAACATGCTTTAAAAGTTACAGTAAATCACTGCTTTGTATACATATATCCAATAGCTATATCGTCTAAAACTGGATATGGAATTCATAAGCTGAAAACGATGATCGGAAGTCATATAGATGTAGTTGAATTGTTAACTAGTTAACTGACATTAGAAATGCGTAACATAACGCGTTCTACCTGACACCCTTACATCTTCAAGTTCGTATAAGCAGTCATAAACAAGATTTAAAATGACTCCTAATTGTGTACACAAGTTAGTTTCCTTTGATGCCATTTGCAACGAGTACTGAATAGCAACCAAGACCACATTCTTCACAAATTGGTTTTGCTGCATTTTTGCTACTATTACCAATATCAGCACTTCCTATACAACATGGTTGCTTTATCCTTCCCATATGATCTAAAGACAGTATTGCCCACGAC
>JBKPMK010000101.1:0-1960 GCA_046732115.1 Thermoproteota archaeon | reverse complement strand
CCATCAGATGGACAAGAAGATATAATCAGACTTGGTAGCTACACATCAGAAGTAACAAATCTGCTGCCCCCGAAATTTACCAAATAATTACATCAGGGAATTTCCCATTCTTTGTCTGATGATTGCCGGAAGAGTTCTTCTGTCATAACATTCATGTAGCTAGATATAACCAAGTACACGTAGTAGTATAATTTCGAGCTTGATTCATTCAGAGAATTAATCCTGGAGGCTAGAAAACGAGGAATGACCCCAGCTGATCTAGCTTCATTCTTTAGGTTGTACAACTTCTTCAGGAGTTCGGGAGCAAAGGAAAATGAGATCGAGTCATTCATTACCAATATTAATTCTGGCTACATTCCCCAGGGTAACGCAATTGAGCTAATAAATCAAATACATGAGATTACAAAATTAGAATCTGTTCCCCCCGAACAACTACCAAATTATGTCAAGCGAAAATTAGAAGAAAAGCAGAGAATTGATCAAGAGATACATCAAGCCGATGCTATACTTCAGAGTAAGAATGTGACTATTGAAGCTATCAATGGATATCTAAAACTAAATGATGAACTTGACAAACATGGTCTATCTGCACAGGATACTGACAAATTGCTGAATCTTCTGCAAAACGCCAAGGAATATCAATTTGATGCTAAGAAAATTGCAAGGAAACTGCGTGGTATACAACGACTAGAAAAGAAAGAAAAGCAGCTTACAGGTAGATGCGAAATATTCACAAAGCAGCAAAGTACAAAAATATACTGCCGCTGGTAGAGGAGATTTCAGCTTTGCAAATTGGTGTTGAGGATCTAATCGCATTCAAGATTGCAATAAATGAAGCAGCAAAACACTATGACTTATCTCGCTTGGCTGCTACTTTACGACTAATTGAGGATATAAAAAAATATAATAAAATAGACGGATTCAAGAAAGAGTTGTCTTCGTTGTATATGCAAAAGTATACAGTTGATCAAGTTTGCTTCAGCCAAAGTAAATCTATGATAGCTATGCTAAATCTGCAAAGCCGGGGAGTAACAGAAGAGCAAATAATATCATTGAGTAACATTCTGATAGGAAATCAATCGAGCTTATAATCTAGGTCTTTGATTGAAGTGTCATCATCCATTCTAATGCTACTCTTCTGTGGATCAACATTGAATTTTGAATCTAATTCTTTCTTTTTTTGTGGCAGTTCTTTCTTTATACTTTCAATATCGATACCAGTTAAATCAAAGGTCATTATTGTATCAGGAGAACCTTGTGCAGTATAGGTTACTTTTACTGTTGTAGTCATATTTCGATAATAATATGGATATGGATATGTTATTAATTGTCTCCTTTCACACTATTCAGCTGGAAAATATCTGCAGCGGTTTAGCAATTACATTTTTTGTGTTGAAATCCTATGCTTCCCCGAACTTCCTTCATTTGAGGGAAGCCATTGAGTCAATTTTGTAAAAGGTCTGCAACTAATAATAAACCAAAAGCAAGGTCAACAATAATATAATCTAAAACTACACATAGCAAACTAGAAGAATATTATTTGCTATGTAAGTTTACATTATGCAAGTTCATGTTCTGCTTATTTATGAATACTTGGAGTTTGTTAGCTGATTTCTCCTAAATACTTCCAGATGTTAAAGAAATAGAAAATAAACTTTAAGTAATTTAAATAATATATAGAATTATTGATAAAACAACAGCAGTTCTATTTTTTGCACATCAAGACTGCTTATAAAGTGCTTACCTTCAGACGGATAACAAAACTTACATTCCATAGAATCAATGCCTACATTCACGGAGCTTCCTCTGAAACAATTAATAGAATTTCAACAACAATAGCAGCAGATAAGCTAAAGAAGGAACAAGAAGAGGAGCGCTATTCATGTTGGTGCCTTCTACTTATAGATGGAACTAAACTTGATGCAAAAATTGTACATAAAGGAAGAGGAAAGTTCAAAAT
>JBKPMK010000100.1:0-2453 GCA_046732115.1 Thermoproteota archaeon | reverse complement strand
GAGGTATATAGTATGAAAGATTTCGGTAGGTTAGTTTGTGCTCTAGAACGTGCTCCACTACCAACTTTTTCACTAACTCTAAATAATGAACATGACTTTGCATTTCAAACTGATCTTATGGATGGTAGACCAATTATTTACTTTGTAAAGAGTCTGTATCAGGTAGAGGGTCAATATCTTGCCTATCGAATTATTGGTGGTATTGAAGAGATTATAGTAGTTGATTCAGTAGCCAATCCAACTTTTGTCTATTCGCCAATTATTAAGGTTAATAAATTTCCTGCATATTTTACAAAAACTGCTAGGGCTGACAAGAAATCTGGCTTCATAAAGGTGGAATTAAAGGATCTGTCTAGTCTAGCGAAAGTTGGTGCCTATAAGACAATTTATGATGAGCCTCCACTACCGCTTTTTATCTTTAAAGCAAATATTAAGGATAACGCAAAATTTGTAATGGGGGCCGCTATGTCTATAGGAGAATCAGAAATACTTTCATATTTTTATTATATTGTGCTTGAGAATGAACCTAAAGATCCATTTTTGAAATTCTCTAGTCAAAGAATAGATCAGCCATCTTTCTCCAATAAAATAGATGAGCATGGACATATCTATCTAAAACTGATTAAGCTTTTTAATAATCATCCTCTAGTAGAACTCCATGAATAAATTGCCTTCATTTAGAGAAAGGATTGATATTTGCTCATATAATAAAAGAAGCAAAGTCGTTCTAGCACTTGATCCCTTGTTTAGAACCGATCTCATGGAATTTGTTAAGACGGTAATAGTTCTGCTTGAAAAATATATCTGTGCAATCAAGATGAATTTCCATCTAATCTTGCCATTATCTATTTCCCAAATGTCAGAAATAAACGAGCTGATCCATTCCTATCAACTCCAGTCTATTGCAGATATTAAGTTGAACGATATTCCTAGAACTAATGAGGTTGCTATCGACTATCTTTTAAAAATGGGTTTTGATGCAGTGATCGTCAACCCATTCATAGGTAAAGGAGCATTACAAGCCGCAGTAGACCAGGCTCATAAAAATTCCGCTGGTATTATCGCATTGATTTACATGAGTCATCCAGGAGCAAAATATGGCTTCAATATAAATATTATGAATCGCAATACTAGAATGTATAAATTATTCCTTGAACATGCCTATGAATGTCAAGTAGACGGCATTGTGATTGGCGCTACTCAAACAAATGTGCTAAAGGAAATATCTGACCAAAAACAAGTTCCTATATATTCGCCTGGATTTGGTCCTCAGGGAGGAAATATACTACAGGCAGCAAAAAATGGTACAGATTATTTCATTGTTGGTAGTTTAATAATTAGATCTACTGATCCTGTAAATGTCGTCAAACACATACAACGTGAAATTTCGAGCGTCTAATATTTATTATTATTAGTCTCCAAATACATTTTGACTTCTGTCAGGAGGTTTTTTGCACTTTTGTAAGTTAATTGATTCAGTGCCTGATTATAATCCTTCCATGCATACCCAACATGTTCATTGGATAATATGATCTCTTTTGTATTCGTTCTAGCTATATAGAAAATAACTTCTTTTCGAATTGATTTATTTCCTCGTATATAATGATATTGTATCTTTTTCCTAAAGCCTTTCAGAAAATGGACGTTTTGAATACCTGTTTCTTCGAATATTTCACGATATGCAGCTTGTACTTCATCCTCTCCAGATTCCATGTTGCCTTTTGGGAAATCCCAATGACCTGATGCATAATGCAATAATAAAAATACTAATTTAGTCGATTCGTTATTAATTGAAAATAGGATTGCTCCTGAAGACCTCTCGTCTATCATGTTTATATCATGTCATCATCCAAATGAGCCCATTTGAGTAATTTTTATTATAGTATATTTTTGCCCCATTTTGTATTTCTCAATTATTATCATTATCGTCTTCTTTTTCTTCTACTACTGTGCTTGAAGGTGAATAGTAATGAACTTGGCTCCACTCTTGTAAAGACATCCAGTACTCACAATACCATTTCTTTGAATCTTGATCATATTCTCCGTGCTCTGGCATTATATTCATTCTTTGATCCTATATAAAGTCCTTCAACAATTATACTGGGTACCGTCATTACTTTCCAAATCTTCTCTTTCTGCATTGGTACGTCCTGATCGCACGCATCAAATCGATTTTGCGGAATTCGGGCCAAAATACGTCCATAAATACTAATTCACTGTACGCACTTTGCCATATAAGGAAACCACTGAGACGTTTTTCTCCTGATGTTCTTAATATTAGATCAGGTTCCGCTTGCGGTAAATGAGATGTATATAGACATGATTCAATTAATTTTTCATCAATACTGCTTTCATTAATTTTTCCAGATTTAACCATTGACACTATTTTTTTTACGGCATCAACAACTTCTTTTTGTCCTCCATATGCAATTGCTATATTAAGAAACATTGAA
>JBKPMK010000099.1:0-6800 GCA_046732115.1 Thermoproteota archaeon | reverse complement strand
TTCATTAGAGTCTACGCCTGACGTATCTATATTCACAGTTAGCATCTTGGTCATTTATCTAAACTCACCTATACCAGATTTAATCTAGATATTAATAAAGTTGACTACTAAATACTAAAAAACGTCCGGAAGAATTTAAACATCTCTAGGTTTATATTTATATATATAAATACAACTGCTAGATAAAGTGATTATTCTTTCTTTTCTTCTGAACCCCAGTATTTTATAAGCTCCTTTTCAAATTTTGAAGATTGATCCTCGTTTAACGATTCTCCACAATTTTTATGGGTTGGAACAACCCGCATGCCTGAGAGCTTGAAATCTACTTCGTAGAAGTGAACCTTGGGACAGTTGCACATATATGATTAAAAATTGTTAGATTATGCCTTACTTATTTGTTTATTAAATAATCTCGACATACGAGTGTTGATTGTCCTTATTGCACATGCAACATACATGCATACACTAGTATAGGGAACAGAACACGTTAGAAGAAAAACCTAGATCTAGTCTTTTGATTAGATAAAGAAACCTATGTCTATTACAATAAACATGCACATAGAGGTATTTGTTAACACCAGATAGGGATAAAGAAATGACAAACATTTATCAGTTCGACTGAGTGTATTTTGTACATGGTAAATGCCAAAAAGTCAAATATAGATAATATTCATGTCACTGGTAGGAGAAGATTATTTGCTTTTGCATTAGCAACCCTGTTAATGACGTCAATTATAACCAGCATTGCATTGGGTTCAATAAGAAATGCTCATGCCCAAGGTGGCAACAACTGGTATGTCGGTAAGGGAGCTCAACCTAATAGTTATTACACATACAAGATCCAAAATGGAGATACAGATAATGGACAACCATTTACAATGAATATTTATTTTAAACAATACAACAGTACTGGACATTACTGGATTGCTCCAGCATATGTTGTCACTCAAGGACAAGTCTTTAATGGAACATTTCACCTAAGTGACCTAGACCTCAGTGTTCTTGGAACTTCTAAAATACCAGATAATATGACCAAATATGCTAGTGCATACAGCAATTCAATACACTGGCTTGCATCTTTTGTACCCAAACCTGGTCAATCCCTAAGTTCTGCCTACTGGGGTAAGATTGCATCCATAGGAGGTTCACCTATCGCACCAAGTGGCTCAGCAAAAGTAACTGTACCGGCTGGCACATTTGATACCAAGGTTATTAATTATCACAAAGGTGCCGACAATAATATCTGGATAAGTCCTAACCTTCCCTATCCAGTCAAGGCACAAACCTTTGCAGACGTAACATCAGGAAGTCCACCTATTCAATATGCATTTGATCTCCTAGCAATGGGTCAAGGTCCCCCACCACAACCTAAAAGTCAAATTGAGATTCCTAAACCTCCTCTGACAATACAAACTGCTCGTGGAACATACTATGTTCAGTTGCTCTGGGATCCGCCTACAATTCAAGCTGGAAAAAGTACAGATTTTGGCATAATATTCCAAGACAATTCAAAGAATATACAACCTCAAGTTAGCTACAGTTTCAAGGTAACAGACTCAAGTGGAAAGGTGATTTCAGATACACATGATCAAAAAGCTCCAGATGGAACAGGTAAACAAACAGTCAAATTTGACAAGGGTGGACCTGCCACTATCTTGGTAAGTATTGATGCAGTTGAAGGTCAGCCAAGTGGAGAATTTATAGAGCAAGCACCGTTCAAAGTAATAGCAGTAGGGCAATAACATTATGGGTACATCTTTACCCATCATCTATTATGCCATAAAGAACCTATTGTAACCTATAGACGATGGGTAAAATGCACCGCTTACTGATAAATGCATAAGCCAAATTTTTTCTATGCTCACTTATCTATATCAATTATCAGTCATAATCCATATATTATCTGAACAGTCTTAATTTCAATACATAATTTCTGCAATGCTGTTCCTAAGCGCAAGAGCTGTAATGATTGGTACCTTTCATTCAAATTTCAAGGTTTTTTGCCAGTGGTACAAATACTAATTCTATAATACATACATACCTCATGTAGAATATATTCGATCAAACACGAGAAGAAAAAACACCATTTTTCAAACTACGATAAAATACAAAAATTAGTTGATTCCAATATCTCGTGCCATTAGGATATAATACCAACTATCTGAAATAGACATTTTGCATCAACCAATCAGCATAATTTTTTAATTTTTCATCATCTACTTTGCACCACAAGTGGATGGAGCCGGGTAGCACTTCTATCCTACCGTTTTCTAAAATTATCTTGACGCCTTCCTTTCCTTCATACATATATGCGTCATGTGCCTGAACATTATCACCCAAAATCTCGGTTGCCATGTATTTTATCTCTTCTCTTGGAATAGGAAAAGTCTTTCGAAATTTATCTACCACTATGCCAATATTTTCTGTCCCATAGGAGTCTATATCTGAAATCTTTTTTGAATCTGGAAAATGCAGTTGCAAGCTTAAATTATAGCGAGAACCTACAAAAATGGCTAACTCATTTATCTTTTGATACGCAAGGTTAGGACTCCTATTCAAAATTCGTTGAAGATTCTTACTGTTAGCAACTATATTGCGTCTCAACTCTTCAAATAAATCAGAAAATAACACCATAGCATGAATTGGCAGTATTCGTTTATAATATCTACTTTAGTTTGGCAGTTTTACAACTTTTTATTGCGCTGCATATAAGCGTTCATTGATGTTTGCTGCGGATGGCGGATCAGAGCGGGCGACAAGTATTGAAGACTATCAGAATACATGTACTGAGTTCATAGCAGACATTAGTAAGGATTACAAGGACTGGGTTGATAGATACCAGCTTAGCGAAGAGGAAAGCAAGTCAAGGAAAGCAGGCATAGATAAAATAGTATTGACATCAAATGACTGGATTTTCAAATACGGTGACACAATTAAGAAAATAGACATTATCATGAATGATGGTGTTAACAAAATGGCAGAGAATACAGCAGGATATCCATTCGGATTCAATGTTTTTGTAAATAACATGAGCAGATACACTATTCATCCCATAGGCGAAATTCAACTAAATATAATAGTAAATCCTAGAAATGGGAGGCTTGCTCGCATAGGAAATTACGGCAAGGATCAATTGTTTTTGATTAATTCTAGCTCACAGGTAAACTTTAGGGTTAGCCAAGAAAGCTTAAGAGGAGTTGATATTTTGAATGATTACATTGTCATAGATGCTAAAAACTGCCTAAAACACGACATTATATCTATCACAGTACTAACAGAAGAAGTTAATGAAAACTCGGTTATGGAAAGCAGAGGATATACTACTCTTATCTTATTATCATAAGTTACGGCACATTACATCAAGATTGAATTGATTAATACTGATATATGCAAGTACATTTATTAATTATGTATACAATTGTCAGAAATTGTTAGAAATATAGCAAGTAATACGATTTTAAGCAGACTAAAGGAATTTTTATAACACATATCTATTTTTGTAATTCCAGTATGAGCGTATTATTACTATAGGAGTATTGGGACTGTTATTTTCGAATGATTAATTAAAGACAAGATTAAATCTCTAAAATACCTTCGGTAGTATTTGGAATATTAGGGCGACGGTCGTCCAGTTTGGTCTAGGACATCAGATTGCCAATCTGGTAACCCGGGTTCAAATCCCGGCCGTCGCATTCCTTATTTTCAAATCATAACTCTTTTAACAGCATTGTCTTAAGAAAATCAATGAAATCATTAGAATACATAAAGGTAGATATGAAAATGTGATTTAATTGTCTCAAAAACTGAGCAGAAATATGTGTTTACGACTTACTGAACTTGCCATATAAAGTATAAAGTACGATAAAAATATGTACACCAGTCTATTGTGAGTTATCGAATCAATAGATTAGCATGAATTGGTGTTACCAGATTTCACACAAGTGTACGATCCATAGATACTACATCTTCAATGTGCGTCTCCTCTCTTTCCGATACCCTCTTTAATACTTCGATAGCAGCAATCTTGTGAAGATATTCATTATTATTTCCACACCTATAAGAATAAGTACACCTGGGACAACCGCTTTCACTTCTGCACGAACATTCTGTTAATATTCGTAATGACCTCTCTAAGGCATTTTCGAATTTGTCATAAAGTACCCTGCTAGCACCATTTCCGCCAATGGTACCATCATATATGAAAATTAAACCTGAGGATCCTAGAGATATTCCTCCCAAGTCCTGGGATGCACCTCCAGTTATCATTGTACTTCCTTCTATCATTACATGTTCAGAAGCATGATATCCACTCATCTCTACATATTGCTCATCATTTGCATTTTTTAAAGTATTTACAGGTCTTGGTGCCTTGAAAACAAGCCCTTTGGTTATGAATTGAAACTCAATAGGATTTTCAAACATGACTTTGGTCCCTTCTGCAACTTCCTGTCCGATTTCAATATTGGAATAGCCTAACACTCTCTTTTGAATCTTCAAAGAACAGTATTTTACTTCTATTCCGATGGCTCTTTTATATTCATATGTGGTAAGCACAGTCGGCATCTCATCAACCACTGACTTTGTGTAGTATGGATAATCGTCTGGAATGCGTGTTAATTCTGCATATGATCGTCTTTCCTTTTTGGGATCGAAATGAAGCTTTTTTACCTGATATCTTTTTCCAGATAGAAAGTATATTGCATTATCATGTAGCTCCTCTAGTGCTTGTGGTAATGAACGTTCAGCAACCAACTTTCCACTGAAAAATATGTCGGTACCACTTCCAATTCCTCTGATGCTAAAATCTTTTAAAATGCTCATTGCTTTATTAAAGTCAGGAACGAATTTTCCGTTTGACATATGAAGCAAGCCTTTCGAAATAAGTCTTTCAATAATATGCAACATAGTAAACGATTCAGTCACTAAAATAGGTCTGTCACAAGCCATGGCAAGAACTTGATGTTCCTCTACAAACGGATTAGAAGGATCAGTGTATGCCATTTCTTGATCTGCCATGTAATCACTTGGATGTGATTTATAATATTGACTTATTGGATCATTACCTAATGCAAGAAACGCATATCCTTCTTGCCCACCTCTTGCTGCTCTTCCAACGCGCTGGACCAGTCGATTAATGGGAACTATATCTGATACGATGGCATCTACATCACCAACATCTATTCCCAACTCCAATGTAGGTGTTGCTGAAATCGCCATTAATTTGCCATTTATAAATGATCGTTCAACTATTTTACGTTCTGCTGGCAATAGTCCTGCTCTATGTACCTTTACTTTTAAGCCTTGTTTGGATAAATAGAACGCAAGAAGCTCAGAGCCTAAATGGGATTTGTTAAATGCAATTGTTTTATGATTATTTGTAGTCATTTGTCTGACCAGATCGATCATCAAAGATCTACGTGAGCGCAAGGAGGGAAATAATATTATAAAATTAATTTTGCCTCTTCTGCCTTTGCCATATACAATATTCATTTTTCTTCCAAATAAAGACATGCAGAATTCTTCTGCATTTGGAAGAGTTGCTGAGGCAGCTATTATTTGCAGTTTTCTATTTCTTGACCTCCTTTCAAGTCTCCTTATAATATAATGGACATTAGCCCCAAAAATACCAGAATATATATGAGCTTCATCAATGACTAGAAATCCAGCATCAGTAATTAAATACGAAAATTTTGTCCTATTTAGTAGATGATAATGAAGAATATCAAAATTTGTGATGATAATTTCTGGAGGAGTAAACAGTATGGAATCCCTTTGTTCGCGTGTAGTATCGCCATCAAATATATTTGCATATATCCCCAATGGCTCTGCGAGCTGTTTTATCTTTGCTAGCTGGTCCCTGGCAAGTGCTTTCGTAGGATATACAAAGATTGCAAATATTTTTCGTTTTCCTCTTATTTTAGACTTGGTAGACCCGAAAAGCGATAATTCTTCAAAAACCTTCTGCAAAACAGGAATACAAAATGCCTCTGTCTTACCCGAAGCAGTTGGCGCAACAACAACTACGTCTTTTCCATGTAAAAAAGTCTTGATTGCTTCTTCTTGAAATTTGTATAGTTTTTTAATTTGTATTTCTATCAGAGTATTGATTATAGCGTCATCTATAGGCAGATGTTTAACTTCGTTTCCATGTTCAGGTTCAGGTTCCTGTATCACTTTATAATCTACTATGTAATCCTTTTGGGAACGCAGTATGCCTTTGAGCATTTCATTGGCATTAGCATTATTACGTAAAATCATATTGTCTATTTCAGATGTTGGACGAAGAAGCTTTTCGTGTTCCATCAAAGATTTCAAACTTTCAATCTCAGTAATATGTCCACTATCATACATGCTTAGAAATTCCAGATATGCTTCATCGAGATTGCTCATTGAAGGTACTAGTGCACAAATTCCGCATCCAGAACAAACGATTATCAACCTCCCATCATGTACCTTATTGATATCCATTGAATCAGGAAGTTTACACTTTGGACATCTGTAGCGAGACACACTCTCGATTAGCTAACAACAAGATAAATTTTTTTTCTGGATTTTACTGAGATTCTGTATTATTTAATGATCTACCGGAACCATGACTGGTAAATATAGACTTATCTATATGGGCAGTTTTAAGATTATGTAATGGTAGACCTAATTTATGGTCGTGGTGTGACCGATCTTGTCCGCGAAGTACCCTTTTTTGCCAGCATATTTAGAAAATATATTGGCATTAAACTCTTTCATTCAAAGCCTGCAATATATGGCTCGGTAGACGTTAACAATATTTGTAACTTGCATTG
>JBKPMK010000098.1:0-1479 GCA_046732115.1 Thermoproteota archaeon | reverse complement strand
ACGGTCTTTCCTTTCACAACAATTGCTGCTTCCATTAAGTCTTCTAATCTGGAGTTAGTACATGAACCAATAAATACTCTGTCAATCTTGATATCAGTAATAGAAGTCCCAGGTTTCAATGCCATGTATTCTAAAGCACGTTTGGCTGCTTTTCTTTCATTTTCGTTTCCTCTCGCAAAGTCATCAGGATAAGGGACTGTATCTGTAACGTCTACTACCATTGAAGGATTAGTACCCCAGCTGACCTGTGGTGCAAGCTCATTAACGTTAAATGTAATGACTTTGTCAAACTGTGCATTAGTATAATCCTTCCAATTCTCATGCCAAAAATCAACCATAGTTTCAAATTGTTTACCACTTGGAGTGTATCTACGCCCTCTAATATAATCAAAGGTCTTTTTATCAGGATAAATAAGACCTGCCCTTGCTCCTGCTTCAATAGACATATTGCAAATAGTCATTCTCTGTTCTACAGAAAGGTCAGAGATTGTTTCTCCTCTGTATTCTATAACCGTGCCTGTTCCGCCAATAGTTCCTATCTTTCGAATTATTGAAAGTATGATATCCTTAGCAGTAACAGCATGTATATTTCTGAGTCTTCCGGTAACGTTAATCGCAAAAGTTTTTGGTTTATACATCCACAAACACTGAGTAGCTAAAACATGCTCTACTTCACTGGTCCCTATACCAAATGCAAGCGCACCAAACGCACCATGAGTAGAAGTGTGACTGTCGCCACAAACAATGGTGGTCCCAGGAAGAGTAATTCCTAGCTCAGGACCAATAACATGGACTATGCCTTGATTTGGACTGTTGATGTCGAACAGTGTAATGCCAAATTCCCTGCAATTTTGCATTAATGTCTGAATCTGCATAGAAGAAATTTGATCAACTATCGGAAGTGATCTATCGGTTGTTGGTACATTATGATCCATAGTTGCAAATGTTAGATCCGGACGCCTGACTCTTCTACCATTTAAACGCAGTCCATCAAATGCCTGTGGGGATGTAACTTCGTGCAACAAGTGGCGATCTATGTATATTAGCGATGGACCACCGTTGTTATGAACGTCTCCATTTTTGGCATGAACTACGTGATTGTCCCAGATCTTCTCAAATATTGTATTTGACATAGCGTTGTTGCTTCTTTTTAATTAGTTAATGACAGAAATATAATTATATGCCAAAATCAGTCCCCATTGGCAATGCTTAAATCTAGTATTGGGCATGGTATGCACAGTATATATGTATCATCAGAATAATAATGGTGGCTATCCGGAATATAATATTGCAGAGCAGATAAAGAAAGGAACTACTACATGTGCACTAACATGTACAGATGGCGTAGTGTTAGCTGCTGATACAAGAGCAAGTGCTGGTCTATTTATTGCTGATAGACATGTAATGAAAATTCAGAAGGTTGACAGACATCTTGGCATGACAATTGCAGGCGGTGTAGCAGATGCTCAAAATTTAGTA
>JBKPMK010000097.1:0-3666 GCA_046732115.1 Thermoproteota archaeon | reverse complement strand
TTGCCTCCGATGGCTTTGAATAGGTTAGACCTGGAGTTGTTGCAATAATGTCATCTAAACTTTGGCCATGATACATTAACACTTTTACACCGTTTAATTCTATTAAACTAGGATTTCCTAGCATTGTAAAATTATCAAGACAATATAATAGCTCAGAGTCTTTCCTTGGTAGTGATGGTTGAGGTAGAGCTCTTCTTCCTGGATCATGATTACCAGGAATTAGGAAAACTTTGATATGTTTTGGTATCTTGGCAAGCAATTCTATAGCGTGTTTCATCTGCTTGGCAGTATTCATTTCAAGTAGTTCTTTATCCTGATTGGGAAATATGCCTATACCATCAATTAAATCTCCGCCAATACAAACAAACCGAATCTTGCGCACAATCTCATCATTTGTTGACGAAAGCCAATTTAGAAATCTGATAAATTCAGCCTCTAAGAAATATTTACTTCCAACATGAAGATCAGAAATCAGTACCGCGTAAGATTCGGATTTTGATTTATTTGAGATATGATCAGGAACGTCAGGAGAAGTCAAATTTTTTATGACAAATCCTTGAATGCCTTTCATAACGTTTTCTACCTCTAACATGACCATTTGGTCAAGGGAAAGCATTGAAGCCTGTTTCTTTAACTCCTCGCTAACTACAACCGCACTCAATGTTCCAGTATAATCATCAATTGTTATCTCTAATCCATTCTTCTTCGAATGTTTGGACATCAACAAGCCTGCTACAATAGAAGAATGATTTCCATTCAAGGTATTTTTAATGTTATTTGCTTTATTTTGTCTTAAATCGTTTATTTTTTGTTTAACCGATGAAATTTTTGTAATCCGCTTGCTATCCGGGCGTAGTCCTAGAATACGAAGTGATTTTTCAAAACGACTACGGAAGAGTGCAGTATAACCTTCAACTCCTTCACTAGTGTTGACATATAGAGTAGGATCCGAAATCACCTTGTGAGCATTATCCTCGAAAAAAGAATTATTATAGTCAGTAGGAGTAATAATACCATTAACCTTAATCATATCAACGTCCATTAGATCAAGGTGATTTTTGATATCTTCGACTACAATAAGAGAATTTTCATTTTGTTTGGTTTTCATTTTGATAATGTCCTGGATAATCTTCAAAATATCAGTATTAAGACCCTTGAGCATAGCAAAGGCGTCAGGATGAACTTGATAGCCATTGCTGATGGCATAGGATAGTGCACTGGAAACATCTCTTTGCAAAGTCAAGATGGGAGATGTTCTCCATATGGTTATCATATTTAATTACATTTCTGTTATTGATAAAACTAATTATATAATAGATATTATTGTCAATATTTGTAAATTGTATTTTAATGCTAAGCGACGCCTTATTTATTTAGCAATTGGTACACTTGCATTTATGATTGCTTTTTCTGCAGGTGCAGAGATTAATTTGAGTGAAAAGGAAGCAAAAGATCTAAAAGGACAACTGACTAAACAAATTGTAAATATTGATCGAAATGGAATATTTATTAACAATGTCAAAGTCGCACTTGGAATGTTTATACCTGCAATAGGCACGGCAATAGGAATATCTTCTGGTTTTTCAACTGGAATGGTATTTAGTGCAATGGCAAAAACTTCTCCTATTCTTACCAGCGTTCCTCCTTTAATAATTCTGTTTACACCATTCGGAATTATGGAAGTCTTTGCTTATGGCTTAGCAATGTCTAGAAGTGGTCTGCTTATATATCAACTTGTAAAGAAAAAGTCCTGGAAAGAATACGCTATTCCATTGATTGTAGAAATCGGAATTGTTGTAGTGATTCTATTTGTTGGAGCCATAATAGAATGGGATTTGATACAACAGTTTGGCAGATTTAATGATTGACCATCTATGTAACCTTCCCAAAAGTTATTCCAGACTTAATTCTAATTAAAGCAAATTTGTAGTAATTCTTAAACACACCATCATGGGCTTGATTTATGATAATGTTGTTATAAAAATCGCTGTGGCAGCTAGCTTAGAGCTTGTCGAGAGGATGTTGTAGCAATAGGAACAGATTTTTAGCAGAAATGTTATTTTTGTGAAATTGTTATCATTATGCAGTATTCTTTTAATATTATATAGTCAATTGTTACTGCTTGAGCATGTATAGCTTATAGGCACTGCCTAGATAGTATTCGAGAACTTGTACATCAACTTTAAGGATTGTATGTATGTGGATTATAAGGAAAAAAGGTCGTCGACTACAATTTATTATTTGGTACAGTAAAAGTGGTTATATCATATGAGTAAAAACGGTATTGTTAGATATTGTTGCCTATTTTTGTATGATTATCTATATTTTGCATTTTTTAATATTGAGAGAAATTGAGCTATCGTGGTTACTCAAATTGTAAATATGTCTGGCGCTTTACTTGGTCAATTACCATTATAGAAAGCTCGCTGAATTCCTTTTTCTCTAATTCATTAACTTTGCCTTTGAAAACTGTTTCTTTATTATCTTTTGTTAAATTCTCAAAAACCCACACCTTAAGATTTGAAGTATCAACTCCATTTTTTTTCAAAAAAATGGCAATATCGGATTCCATAAACCTTCTACTAATATCTCCTGGCCATGGCCGCGGTAGCAAAATTACACTCTTCTTATCCAGTATAGCTTTCACCAACTCCAATTTTTTTTGTTCAATATCATCGGATACATGAAAAGTAACAATATGTGCCTTATCAAGTGGTACTCTGGATTTTGCTGCTGCAATCTGAATTGAACTTATACCAGGAATAATTTCTACATTGTCGTTACCAAATAATTCTAATAACCTATCAACTACTTCAGATTCGGAAAAATTGGCATCACCTGTAAAAGGTACAGCACAATAATCGTCATCTTTCATCTTAGTATATATGTCTTGATAAATACGTTCTTGATTACTCATTGTGACCTCATAAATTTTCTGCATCTTCCTATCAATTATATCCTCGATAATGTTTAGAGTGTATTTATATCCTGCAACATAATGGCATCTATAGATTGCATCCTTGGCTATATCGGTTAGATACCGTGGTGAACCTGGGCCCACTCCAATAACAAACAGTTTTTTTGACAATACAGTCATTACATTCTATGGGTAAGGGCCTTAAAACTTGTACATTGTAAATTCTTGGGAGACAATTTGCATTCTTTCAGTAATGTTAATATATATATTAAACTGCAAAAGGTATGTTAAAGCAAAGGAACATCATATTAATTTTCATTACGTGAATTTTGCGTGCAGCAGAACATTATAATGTTTTAATGAGATTAATCACAGGATTCCAATCTATATGATGAAATTCAATCGGATCTTTTGCAGGGTATTTTACCCAACCCTTTACTATGGAAAATTTGTAGATTTTTGATTTGTCTCCAATGCTCGTTTTAACTTTAAGTAATGTGCCCCACCGTTTAGTTTCAGAGGTAACATCTATAATCTGGCTGAACGGGAATTCTAGATTTTCGTCAGACTTGTTTAAATCATTCTCCAAATCATTTGTATCATACCCCTCTAAAGGGCAGAATACATTTCCATCTTCCTTGAATCGTTTAAGCTGTCTTAAGGAATGTACTTCGTGTATTCGATAAGACATATTTGTTTTTGTAATAAAAGCAATACGTCTATCAGTAACAACCAACATGCCTTCTTTT
>JBKPMK010000096.1:0-1316 GCA_046732115.1 Thermoproteota archaeon | reverse complement strand
GTTAGATCAATTTGCATATACCAAGAATTGTTATAGCAGGAGTAACTAGTGGAGTAGGCAAGACTACTATAGCTGCTGCTGTCATGTATATACTTAAAAGAAAAGGCTTGCAAGTACAGCCCTTCAAAGTCGGTCCAGATTTTATTGATCCCAGTTATCATACTTACATAACTGGCAGGCAATCACGCAACCTAGATACATGGATGATGGGCATAAATGGCATTTTGGAATGTTTTGATAATGCATCATATGGAGCTGATATCGCAGTGGTTGAAGGTGTTATGGGCCTTTTTGATGGAATGTCAGGAAGGCATGATTTCGCAAGTACAGCACAAGTGGCCAAGATACTTGATTCGCCTGTGATACTTGTTATCGATGCTGGTAAAGCGGCACGTTCTATTGCAGCCATAGCAATTGGTTTTCTTCATTTTGATAAGAAAATAAAGATAGCAGGAGTAATTCTAAATAACGTAGCTGGAGACAAACACGCAAATTTTATCACAGATGCTTTTGCTGACAAAGTTAAAGTTCCTATAATAGGAATAGTCAGACGAAATAACAAAATTACTATGCCAGAGCGTCACTTAGGTCTTATTCCTGCTCATGAGTTAGAAGAAAAGCAAAGGACGTCAATTATTAAGTCTGCAAAAATTGTAGCAGAACAAATCAACCTTGACAAAATAAGGGATCTGGCAAAAGTACACAGAAATAATTATAATCTACTACAACATGTGCAACAAGAAAAACACATCTATGCTGATCAAAAAATAAAATTAGCAGTAGCGGTCGATGAATCATTTAACTTTTATTATACTGATAACCTTGATGCTTTGAGAAAACAAAATACGCAACTAATTTTTTTCAGTCCAGTAAATGACAATAGGTTGCCTGAAAATGTATGCGGGATTATCATAGGAGGCGGATTTCCAGAAGTATTGGCAGATAAACTTCAAAAGAACCAATCAATGATAAAATCCATCTCAAAAGCAGCTGGGAATGGGGTCCCAATTTATGGAGAATGTGGAGGACTAATGTACCTTACTAGATCAATTAGAGGCTATAAAAGAGACGAAGGCAAAAGACGAAAGATGGTCGGATTAATAGAGGCAGATACTTTAATAAGTGGTAAATTGACATTAAATTATACTGAAGCAAACTCTAATGCATCCATTTTTGGCAGGATGTCTAAGATCAGAGGTCACGAATTCCATTATTCAATGATTGAAAATATTGCGAAAGATTCAAAATTTGCGTATAATATGAAAAAGGGAAATGGAATAGATAATAAAAAAGATGGTTTCATTGTATACAATTCT
>JBKPMK010000095.1:0-9909 GCA_046732115.1 Thermoproteota archaeon | reverse complement strand
ATTCGTGCCAGAGACTTGAATCAGATGAGAGACGTTGTAGAAAATAAGATACGTAAATTACCACATATTTTGGAAACAGAGTTAATGACTGTTTTGAAAACTAAAAAGGAAGAGCAAATAGTCTCTTTGAAAAAGGATATTTTGTACAAGGCTGATGGTGTAATAGCCTAAAAAAGATGATATCACTATCAATAGTCTATTAAACTCTGGATAGCTAGTAAACAGACGTAGAAGATATCTCTATTCATTAAATATTACTTTCGTGCCCTGGGCAAATTCCACTGGAGTTTCACCGCTATTAGGCGTATTGAAGTTGTGATTATCATAGCTATAATAGCGGATAAACTCACGTTAGTGTTTATGGAGAGCAAAGTAAATAGGATCACTACCCCTAGGAAACTTGCCGAAGCATAGAATTCCTTAACAAATACCATTGGTAATTCATTGACAAATACGTCTCTTAAAATACCACCACCTATTGCAGTAAGTACACCTGAAATAGACATGGCAAGAAAGTTCAAACCAAACATGTTATATGCAAAAATAGAGCCAATTATTGTAAATACTCCAAGTCCAATTGCATCAAACTTCAAAAAAAGGTCGGAATGTTTTTTTAATGAAGGATAAAGAAAGAAAATTACTATTGCAGTGCTCACAGTTATTGTAATGTAGAGTGGATTGACAACAGCAGTAGGTGGAAGTTTTCCAAAAGTTATATCTCGTATTATGCCTCCTGCGATTCCCGTAATAGTGGAGAGAATTATTATCCCTACAATATCAGATTTGTGTTCAATTGCCTTGAACGCTCCAGTCACTGCAAATGCTATTGTACCAAACAGGTCTAAAATCTGGATAACTATAATTACAGGTAGGTTCGGATCTGGCACCTACCCCAGTGTTGTATGTGCTTGATATTAAAGAATGTTTAAACTTTTGCTTTGGATTCATTTTTTTATTCCTTAAGCGTTCAATAAATAATACTATGCGCACTATGTATCCTCAAAACTTAAATTTGGATAATTTTAATGGTCATATTATGAGTAGCTCGGATAGCCTTGGCAATGTGGCTTATGAATGCATGAGATGTGGTACTTCTGTAACAGCTGAGGAGTTGTCTAGACTACCGGAAATCAAATGTATTTGTGGATTCCGTGTTTTTCGCAAATCAAGACAACCTATAGTCAAACAATTGAAGGCAATTTGATATTCTGCAATATTGAAATTGAAAGGTTTTGTATTATTATTAATTATTATTATTTAATAGAATTATTATATTAATAAGTGCTTTTATCTTAGCATAAGTAAGTTGATTACGGACTAGTAGTATTTTACCATAAAATATATGATAAATGTCATCATCAAACTATGCCAGAATTATTCTGCAAGCACGACGGATAAAATTCAAAACTTTCATTACTTGCATCACCAACTATTGCTTGATGGTGAAAGGTTATTAACATTAGATCCCAATACTAATACATAGTATGAAAATCCTCTGTCCTGATTGCAAAGCTGCAGCAGAATTATCTGATGACTTTGCATTTGTGAAATGTCCAAAGTGTTCTTTAGATATGACGTATGGAGAATATGTGAAGTATGTAGCATACAAGGATAAGAGATACCGAGACATACTAAGCGATTACAAGCTTTGACGCTACAAAAATTGAGTCAACTGGTCTGTGGTATTATCCCTGAAATGATAACGCACTGGTAACCTTGATTTACTCATCATCAGCGGCGTTCAAGTCATCCTCTTCGTCATCTTCTATATCTTCTAGATCTTCATCAAATTCTTCTTCAAGTTCGTTATTGCTGTTGCTATCGACACCTTTATCAGTATTGTTGTTTTTCGA
This sequence comes from Thermoproteota archaeon, assembly GCA_046732115.1. GTDB lineage: Archaea > Thermoproteota > Nitrososphaeria > Nitrososphaerales > Nitrososphaeraceae > JAFAQB01. The sequence continues at coordinate 8,056 of JBKPMK010000095.1, read as the reverse complement.
GTCTGACACGATTTTTTAGTCTATTAGGGATATAATAAAGCCTTTCATTAATAATGATCTATGTTTTGTGTTGTTCTGAAAATACCTGAAAAGCTCAAGTACATACAAAATCAATTGCATAGCTGCTTACGACTTCAATAGGCCTACAAATCAAATACTAATAGCCTATAAAGATATAACAATTTTTGCTCGATAGATGTATTAACACGTATATGTGTCCATATCTGTATTAACAATGTTTCTTTCTAAACACCAAGGATCTGTTTTAAAAGAGCTCTGTAGTCTACATTCTCTTTAGAACTCCCTGGTGATGGCAGCTCAAAAATTAAGGGAATGGGCCTTTTTGATCGTATATCAGTTAGATTATAGCGGATTTTTTTACCAATATCGTCGCTTAATAGAATCAAGCCAACATCACTACCATCTCCTCCTATCCTATTAATTTCAGAAAGTGCCTCTTCTGGGGCATCGGCTTTTATCCCCTGCACTCCAGCTAGCTTAAAGCTGGTAATAAATACACGATTCCCTATGGCTACTACTCGCACTCTCTTCTCAAATTCATTCTGAATGCGTCCCTTTTTAAACTTTTGACTAGTATAAACGTAGATAGTTCAAAAACATAAGCGTGTAATAACAATGTAATGAAACTAGCTCTAACTACTAGCAATATTTATTTCTATATCTTAACTATGCAGTTCATTGGCAGTCAAAAAGGAATACCTAAAAGTTTTGTTTATCATCGCTTTAAGCGTTGGAATTGCGGGAATTATACTGTCGGCATTATTTGCATCTTATGCTTTTATAATATTCTCTCTACCAAATCTGAGCCTGGCCGCTTTCTTTGGCTATAAATACTATACACATGATAAGAAGGCACGAGAGTACGAACAGAGAAAAAAAAGAAACAGAAAGAGACACTAAAAAACCCTTATTAAATGAAATGGCAAAGACATGCATATAAAATCAAACTAGATTAAATTACAATTTTCCATGTGATAACGGTTTGCATATGCGACTATTTGTCAAATGATGAGCGGTAGCCCAATTAATTATATAGATCTTAGCTCCTCACTCACTTGTGAAGTCTTTAAGAGCATTATATAATAGAAGTAGTAGTAATAGTAGTAGCCGTCAATTAACCTGTAACGCTAGCGAAGAAGCATTATAAATACAACAATAGCTGCAAGACCGCCGAACAAAATCATTGTTGCTTTCCACATGCCAGTACTTGCGCTTTCACTTATGTCCCATATACCACCCTGCACTCTGCTTTGTCTATATTTTCGCTTGATTTCCTCATAGCTATAAACCGTATCAAAATCCGCAGAAGGAGTCCACTGACGGGTTGTATTATTATTACTTTTATAGGCATAAGAAGTGTAATAGGCACGCTGGTAGTGATTATCATTATCGCTGTAACTAGCAGCAGTATCATAGTTTTTTCTCGCCTGTTCATCAGAGAGTATTTCATACGCTTCAACTATCTGCATGAATTTTTGTTTCGACTCTTCAGAGTTTTTGTTCTTATCTGGATGATGTTTTAGAGCTAAATAGCGAAATGACCTGCGTATATCAGCTTGTGAAGCATTATTACTAACCCCTAATACCTCGTAATGGTTTATCACTTTTATGTATAATGTGACAATGTACTAAATAATCATTTTTATTCATATGTTTAATACTACGGACATAAAAAAACCGCTAGTGGCATACATAAACGTGGTTTTCGCCTTCGGACACTATATGTTATAAATATGCTTTTTTGCAAATCAAATAATCTAATTTTGTTTTCACATATAAGGTTAGAACTATCCTCATAATTACACGTCATGTATATCATACTTGTATCACTTCATCAGTAGTTTTTTATGCTAGCTCACCATTATCAAATCATCTGGAAAAATGCATGAGTTTCTTCTTAGCAATAGGATAAATTTTATGAAGGATGTCAAGACCCCTACTAGTACAAGATAACAATACAATATACCAAAAAGAGTATATTCGTTTATATTATTAACTCCCTATCGCGATATTATATAATAGTAATATGACAGCAAAACTTTAGAAATACTTTTCCTACATTATAACGTAGGTAGATATTTAAGTAAAATGGGAATTTTTAAATTGGAAATATATATGGAAACAAATATCCATTGCCTATCTATATCCAGTGCTGGTTAGGTATGAATTCAATTAGCGCTATGGCCGAAGAGATCAGATCTCAGCTTAATTATATATCAAAATTAGATTTGCCTGGACAGATTGGTTTAGATAATTGTTTATTTATAGGAGCTGGAGATTCTTATGCCGCCGCTTTAACTGCAGTTTACGCTTCTAATCATAAAATAGTATGTTGTAATCCAATAGACATTGTTGTTAATCCAGAAATTATAAAAAAAAATTACTACCGCAGAATATACATTGTTTCGGTTTCCGGAAACACGCAATCAAACATACTCGCTGCTAAAATTTGTCGCAGACACAAAATCCCTACTACAGCGATTACCTCAGCCCCAAACAGCAGGCTTGCAACCATTTGCGATAATGTAATTGACATCAAGTATAAAAATGCAGGAATTCCAACGTCAGGAACGGCAAGTTTTGTGTATAGTATGTTATGTTGCCTTTCTTTAGTAACAAAAGTCGACGATCCTAAACAATTAGCAAGTATTTACACACAATCACGTAAGGAAGCTAGTAATTTTATCAATACCATCCCACGAAGAGTATCATCTTATATATTTTTAGGAAATGGGATACTATTCCCGATATCTCTTTATGGAACTCTGAAAATAAACGAGGTCTTAGGGTCAAAGTCTTTTGCTTATCCGTTTGAGGAGTTTTGTCATTCTCCATTATTCAGCATCAAACTGAACGACATATTAATTGTATTCATAAACGATAATAAATATGACCTTGTTGTTAGTAAGGAGTTTTGTGACCGATTAACTAAATTGGGTTTTTCTACACCATTTGTAGTGGACTGCAGCAAACTCTGTTTGACAGATCGTCTCTTAAAATCAACATTTTTTGTACAATTGTTTGTGCTTAGACAAGCCCTGCAGAAAGGATTACAGGATTGTTTTTTTCTCAAAAATAAAAGCTTGTTAAAGTTGAGTTCAGATCTTATTTATTAATAACAATAACAACTCGATAACAATAAATGCTTCATTATAGTTTTACAATATAGTAGGTGATCTTTACTTTATGCTAAATCCCAGTTATAATTTTGTAAAAACGAAACGATATTCTGAATTCTTATTAATAATTTCATAGGTATTATTATAGTAATTTCAATTTTCGTGAGTAGTTAATTATTTATAATTGCTGATAAAACGAATATTAGATACTTTCACATCTTTTAAATTTGATACGTGCTAGAGTATTTTTTACCCATGCATCCAGATGATCTGAATAGAATATGGATTTGCCATGAGTGCAGATGCAGCTTTGTTTTTCGCTCAGATGTTGACGATCACAAATCAAAATCAGGTCACTTGGAGATAGAAAAATATGATATGACATCGGGCAAATTGCTTGCCTGATTAATTCTATATATATCTATATATCTATAGTATTGATGTCTTTTTCGTGCTGGGCTGGGTAATTTTTGTTGGCTGTTATTTTGTATCCTCCTTGTTCTTCTTCTCATCGACCTCATTATTTGACATATGCTGTCTACGCTTCTCAATACGCAACAAAAATGCACGTCCAAAATCTATTTATCTTCGAATGGAACATTTTAAGTTAATGGGCAGACTGTTTGGAAGGAAGCAGAACACTGATTACGATTCTTACAATGCCCCTTCCAAAAAACCTAAAGAAGATAGAGACAACACTGATCGCTCGGACTGGCAGAAGCATGAGTTATATAAAAAAGGCATTGGCCAAATGGCAAACGAGAAACTGGAAGATGCAATTCGTAGCTTTGAGTTAGCCATAAGGATTGATCCAAATTATGTTGATGCATGGATCAAGAAAGGTTATGCTTATTTTCACTTAGGGGAATATGTAGTAGCGATCGGATGTTATGAGAAAGCTCTAGATATTGATCTTAATAACGCCGAGGCATGGAATTTAAAGGGTCTGGCCTATTACAAAATGAGAAATTACGACCAAGCTATTTTAGCATGCGAAAAGGCGGTGGATATCAATCCTAATGACGCAATGTCATGGTATAACAAGGCATGTTATCTTACATTAATCGGGAAGGTAGATGATGGCATGGAAGCGTTAAAACGCTCTATAGAGATAGATATTTCAAATGCGAAGAGAGCAGTACGTGATAGAGATTTTGACAACGCCAGGGCAGAGGAGGGTTTTCAGCGGATTATTGAGGTTGTAGTTTTAGAATCGATACGACAGGGATATGATTATGTCGGTAAGATTGTCTGGATTACCGGTATGGGAAGACAAGAAGTTGAAGATGCTATGGAGAGGTTATCATTGAAAGGGCTTACACGCAAGATAGAAAAGAAGTCCATTGCAACTAAAGATGAATACTACGAAATTGCTAGCGAAATTGCCGACAAAGTAGGGCTTACAAGGCGATCAGGCTTTTTTGGAAAGAGCAAGGAAGTATATGCTCCCCTGCAACAATTAAAGGACATAAGTGAGGTTCTAGGAAGAGCTAAAGATTTTGTGGAGAAAGGTGATCTGAATGGTACAGTCGGTAGTTTCGATGAGCTAATTAATCCCGCAAAACATGGTTCTGCAATGATTGAGCAATTCTTTGACGAACATCGAGACCTGCGGTTATATCAAATTCGATTAAAAGATAAAGGACAAGACTATCTTAATTCTCATCGATCTGATCTAATAAAGTTCATTATGGATATTGATGCAAAAGTCAGAACAGGTGCAGTTACCAAACCTGCCAAGGAATAATTAATTAATCGAGTAACCAACCGCCCAACCAACCAACTAATTGATTAATTTGCAAATTTAGTATATTCGCTGCTGGTATTGATAGATACATTAAATATATGAAAAAGTACAAGAGAGGAGGTTCATGATAATATGTGGACAAAAATACAGATGTATTGATAATCGTTATTGTGGAAATGACAACGATAATAAAATACTTGTACCTTCGATATTTGGAATGACTATGCTCACTACTGCTATACTATTGATAATGAATAAGGTAATTGTTATGAGAACCGAAAAAAACCACGGTCGATATTGTACTCCGTGTATTAAGTCTCAGTTATTGACGTCGTCCCATACTTCACCTGGCATAATAGAAGGTTAGATACAAAAGTGGCAGCCGCAGCAGAAAAGAAAATTAGAATACCAAATGAGATAAAATATGTTATAATAGCTGTCATTGCAATTGCTATTTTCTGGATTGGTATTAGATTTGTATTTGGTGTTAACAATCCTTTTTACGTTGTAGCCAGTGAAAGCATGGTCCCAAACCTCAAAGTTGGAGATTTATTAATGGTCCAGCATGCAAGTTCTTCTTCTCCTTCTCCGTCTTCATTTAACAATTTGAAAGTAGGCGATATCATAGTCTTTAAATCACCAGGAGTAAGAGAGGATACAGGACAGCCAGAAGTCATAGTTCATAGGGTTAAGCAGATCTATGTTACGCCCCAAGGAGAAAGAATACTTAGAACAAAAGGTGATGCAAATCCTCACTCTATTTATTTAATCGATTATCCCATCCTATCAAACAATTACATTGGAAAAGTGGTTTTTATTGTTCCTGGTGTAGGTTTGGTTGCAAGAGCTATCAGTCCTCCTGTAAACTATATACTTATAGCTGTCATACTTGTTATACTTTTCTTCTTGATATTCAAAAGGGGAAGAGATCAAGGAAAAGAACAACAGACAGACACCGAAAGTGGCAGTGTAAGTAGTTAGAGCGAAGTAAAAACATATTGAGACAATAGAGAAGGCAATAATAATAGTAATAGTAATAATATCGCCACTGAATTCGGAAAAAAGGCAGACATCGCAGATATCATAGGTAGAAGATGAGCTCTGCTATATTGTATAAAATGATCTTATGAGCGTTCCCTTATTCTTGCATTACCATTGTTGTCTTGATACTGTCGCTTGATAAAGTATTTTATAAGTTGATGAGGTAAGGTAAAAAGAAATGGAAATTTGTATTTTTTTACTTTATAATATTTCTAATTTTATAATGTGTTTCACCAATTGCTAATGTACAGTATATAGCTATTAATACTAGAAAAAATATACAGAATTATGGAAAAAATTTTTGCAGATGTAAGCGAAAAGGAGATCACAAGGGCTATTGCAACTATGTTCCATGAAACAATGTCGGAGTATACTGATTCTGATGTAATAATTATTGGTGCGGGACCTGCTGGATTGACTGCTGCTAGAGACTTGGCTAAGAATAAGATAAAAACGCTCCTCATAGAACAGAACAATTACATCGGCGGCGGGTATTGGGTAGGTGGATATATGATGAACCCGGTAACTGTCAGGGCACCAGCCCAGAAAATATGGGATGAGTTAGGCGTGCCATATCGTAAAATAACTGACGGCCTGTATGCTACCTGGGGGCCCCATGCTTGCTCAAAGCTTATTGCTTCTGCTTGCGACGCCGGGGTTAGATTCTTGCAATTAACAAAATTTGATGATTTGATATTAAAAAACAAAAATCGGGTAGGGGGTGTTGTAGTTAATTGGATGCCTGTCTCTGCACTACCAAGAAATATTACTTGTGTGGATCCAGTAGCACTAGAGAGCAAAATTGTAATTGATGCGTCAGGTCATGACTCTGTAGCTGTAAAAAGATTGATGGACCGCGGCTACGTAAAGTGGAAAGGCATGGATCCATTATGGGTGGAAGGAAGCGAAGATGCAGTAGTAGGGCATACGGGTGAAATATTTCCAGGTCTGATTGCGACTGGTATGTCAGTAACTGAGACACACGGTTTACCTAGGATGGGACCGACATTTGGTTCAATGTTATTATCTGGAAGAAAAGCTGCAGAAATAGCATTGAGCAAACTCAGAGAGATTCCGGTCCAACTAGGCCGATAAATGATCTGGGAAATATAGAGGAGCAGAGCAGAGGAAAGAAGTTAGATTGACAAGTGGCTGACTAATTAAGCTAACCTTATTTTTATCCTGAAATCGTTACCGAACTGAATTCTGTCTCGTATTGTTTGAGCTTGATCAGCTTGTGCTTTCCGAACTGCTGGTATAGCTACTAGTCCAGCGGCTAGCATAACGCCTAAGGTTGCAAATATTACTGCTTTTTTGGATTCATTGGTATATCGAAAAAAGCATATTGGATAAAGCGAAGATTCGACAAGTCGATCAGCAAATGCTTTTGTTAGCGTTAGCTGCTAAAAAACGTTATTAATCCCACAACTAAAGTATATAGAATTGAATTATAACTCTTCAGTGCTGAATTTTTTATAAATATTTGTAAATTTGGGAATTTCCTTGAACATCTTGAATTGAAATAGTTTGATTGATCACGGCGCATCTTAACGGACTATTAAATGGGCTTCATTTTTATATGGTAATTTCGTATGCCAATTATCGATAGCATGGTGGCAAATGAAGAAGGAGAACAAGAAATACAAGGACAAGCACAAGACCAGCAAGGTAAATCCACTTCGTCAAATGTGGCTACACGTTATGACGTAATAATAATCGGATCGGGACCTGCAGGGTATACTGCTGGAATCTATACTTCGCGAGCCAAGCTTAAAACCCTTATTATATCAGGCATGCTTCCAGGTGGCCAATTAATGACTACGAGTGAGGTAGAGAACTATCCAGGTTTTCCTAACGGCATATTTGGCCCTGAACTTATGATGAATATGCGGCAGCAAGCGGAGAGATTTGGATCCACTGTGCTTGATGACGAGGTTATTGCAGTAAATTTTAAGCAAAGGCCTTTTATTATTACAACTCCTTCGGAAATCTTTGAAACTGAGTCCGTCTTGGTATGTACTGGAGCATCTCCTCGTAAGCTTGGGATTCCTGCAGAACAGCATTTCGCTGGCAGAGGGGTGTCATATTGTGCAACTTGCGATGGCCCATTTTTCAAAGGCGAAGATAT
>JBKPMK010000094.1:0-7311 GCA_046732115.1 Thermoproteota archaeon | reverse complement strand
CTTCTCAATTCTAATTATCAAAACTTTATCCAAGAGCATCCAAATAGATTTCTCTTTCTACAAAAACCAATATCAGTTCATAAAATGACAGAACAGATAGAACAGTTTTTGAGTATGTGATAATAGCTTAGAGCATATATGATATCCTACTGATATGGCTGCTGCCTGCTTTCAATCTCCTGCATTCTTGCTGTTAAAGCCATGATTTGGTCTGATAGCTGTGCTATAGCATCATCTTTCATTTTGTCACGATTTCTCAACACTTGATTTAAGTCTTCTAGCTCTTCTACTTTGCTTTGTATATCTGCACCTTGTCGTTCTAGTTGATGGATATTTAGAAATGTCAAATAGGGTTCTATTTTCTTGAATAACTCAGCCTTTTCTGATTCTTTTTTGCGCCAATATGTTGAGCCGCTATGGCCTATGAACCATTCTGAAAAATCAGAGTAGCCCAAGTCAGAGATAGCAGTTTTTACAAACCGTCTGAACGAATGAAGTGTTATCTGTCTGCGTCTTCCATTGCTTCCATCTTCCCTATCACCTCTATTCATACGGTCCAATGTCTTGCCAAAAGAGTTACACAAATCTACGTATAGACTCAATATCGCAGCTGTTTCGGAGTTTTGATACACCGAAAATACTAAATCTGATTTCTTCTTCTCTGGCGTTCTAATCTCTGTAATGGTCTTATTTCGTCTTTTACCGTTGTGCTCGTCATGTTTCATTGGGACTGATTGTGAACTTGAAATTTTATAACATACTCTTCTGGCTCTATATTTGTAATTTAACCAAGTGTTTAACTGATGCTTTATTTCTTCAGTCAAAAATATTGTTCTGTCCGTTCTAGTTTTTGTGTATTCACCTCTTACAAAAAGCTTAGCAGGATTAGATTTAAAATCAAAGTCCTTGATACGAACAGATAGTGCTTCAGTAGCACGCATTCCAGTTGCTGCTAACAACATTACATAGGTTTTAAGTCTAATATCAGAACATGCGTTTAAAATATCTATGATATCTTTCTTTGATAATGCCTCTTTATTTTTCCTAACCGTCTTTGGTAACTTTACTTTTATTTTAAATTTCCTAGGACTTATATCGACATCGTGGTATTCAAGAAAATTCTTTACAGTTACAACACGCTGCTTTATTGTAAGGATAGAGATATTATGATTAGTCTGCAAATAGTTAACATAATCGCCTAAAATTTCATAAGCATCTTCGGAACCTTGCTTTACGTTTGCTATAATATCATGTAATGCGGTCCATGGTTTATTCATAGTCTTGGACTTGTACCTCTTAATAACAAAATCTCGAAAATTAGTTAACCTAAGATGATATTCTTTTGCTGTTCTCTTATTCATTGCATATATGCTTTTAATGTATTTGTCTAATGCTATATCGGTCTCTTTTTCCAGATGCTCTTTGGTATCAATTGGTTCTGGTGCTAATATTTTGTTACTATCTAACAAAGATTTCTAATCGATATCATTTTGTGTTCGTAATTTAAATAGGTTTTGTATTGTTAAATGTCAATGATTTATATATTTATGTATTGGGCATATAGATACAATATGACTATTATAATATCATTAACAGCAGAGATATTGATGACAGGAATACTTGCGATAACACTTTCACAGGTGGCACTAGCACAAGGAAATTTTACGACTCCCGCAACAATATCCAATTCCCAAAATATCTCTCCTTCAGCCAGTACAACAGCTACTAATGCTACTTCTGCTATTTTTCTGACCTATGAGAACTCTACTTGGGGAATAAAAATACAATATCCATCCAATTGGGTAAAACAAACATCAGGTCAGGGAGTTACTTTTGCCGTCCTGCCTAATGGTACAAACGGTAATAATGAGAATAATCTGCAACAATTCTTGGCTAAGCTTAATCTAACTAGTATTGCAGGGATCCCTACAAACGCTCCACTCAAGGCATTAGCAGATCGTATTGTGGATAGTTACCGACATTTTCTTCACAATTTCCAAATCGAATCATATGCAAATACCACCCTTGCAGGCAATAATGGGATAAAAATAGTATATAGCTATACAGACCCCAAAAACACTAATTTTAAGGCAACAGATATTGCAGCAATAAAAAACAATAGATTATACGTCATTCAATACTACTATGCACAATCGTCAACATACCAAGATGTTTTACAAACACTTCAGAAAATGGTTAATTCATTCCAAATCAGTGGATAAATCATATTATTCCTTTCAATTTGCCCACTCAACAAACGATACCCATGAGCAATTGTGAATGCCCTTTTTGATTATCTGTGGATGATATTGAGCCATACAAAGTATTGCTAACTCCGCCTCCATACAGTACTCAACTGACTACCAAACGACTACAATGGCTATTGGAATATGACTATAAAATGAGCTAATAGAAGACAATGAACAGATACACAAAGCAAGGTAGAGGAGCTAGAAGAATTAAACCAATCATTAAGAAATCATGACATTTGATAAAATAATTAATACTAACTAGGTGATATGAAGGAGATGGTGGAGATAACAAAACAGCTTGCCAGATTTCCTAAATAAAAAAGGATTACTACAGGAAGAAGAAGGAGGAATTTTTTATTTCTTCCAATCGATCATTAATTCATTAAGCTGCATAGTAGATGATGATTGAGCAATATGTAAACCATGTACTTTCTTCAAATGTTCACGAAACTTTACAGCCCACGGTTCGTTGGATGTAGCCAATACTTTGAATGATTGTTCAGGGTTAGCTGTCTCGTAACTTGCTACTGCAAAATCTCCTTGGGAGGAATGTTGAATCCAAACCTGCTCACGTGATATTCCTGCTGCTTCAAGACAGCATCATGTTCTTTATTATTAATAAGGCAGCAGCCATATTAATAGAAAATCGTCTTGCTATAGAATACACATAAATAGTAAATTTGACAAAAGGATGAGTCTCAAATATTCACCACTTTTTACTTAAGCCATATCATTTCCCTTGGAATAAAGTGCAGCTTTCAACTAGATAGCGAAGGAGATTGTTTTACTTATTTTTGTCCCTATATTTCATACTAGCAGAGACTTCTAACAAGTTTACAATAAGATTACATAGTATGCAAAAAGAAGAAAAAAGAAGAAAAAAGTTAAAGTACAAAATTGGCAGTAACAGTTACTACAAAGAATATGAAAAATTCTCACACAATAACTCTATTAATCATTTTTATTCTTGTTCTCTCGGTAACAACTATTGCTTTAACGTTAGAAGTATCCCATAGTGTTTTTGCAGCAAAGAAAAATAAATCAGAAGACAAATCAACTCCAGACGCAGCAACATCTACACCTTCTAGTAGCCAAGCCGGAAGCAACAGTGGTGATGGCGGTAGTAATGATATCCCCAATTCTATATCTCTCCCATGTCCTGATGGTTCAATACCAGTAAAGGGAAAATGTCCTCCACCACCTGCAGCACCTTCGGAAGACACTAGCAGTACAAAAAATAAGCACAAATCAGAAGACAAATCAACTCCAGACGCATCTACACCGACTATCGCTGTAGGGGAAAGCAACAGTAACGCGGGCAGCACTACAAGTTCAAAGTCTAAAGAGGACATGACTAATGGCAATGCCAAAAGAGTTGACAGCAGCAATGATGGTAGTACAACAACGCCTACTCTACCTACAGCATCTGATAGCAGTAACCAAGATAGCAGCAGCATTGCTCCACCTCCACCTCCACTACCCACAACATCTGATAGCAGCAATATAGATGGCAGCAAAGACAGTGGTAAAGATAGCAGCAGCATTGCTCCACCTCCACCTCCACTACCCACAACATCTGATAGCAGCAATATAGATGGCAGCAAAGACAGTGGTAAAGATAGCAGCAGCAACAATACACCACTACCATCCATAATACCATCTGACCATGGTGCAGACGCCGCAGATACCGGAAGTACTGGCGGTGGTGGCAGCAGTACAGATAGTGGTGGCAGCAGTACAGATAGTGGTGGCAGCAGTACAGATACAGGTAGCGGAAGCAGCAGTAGTAATAGTGGAGGAAGCACTAAACCTTCGTCCACAACATCTGGCAGCGGCAGTAGCGGTAGTAGTAGCACCTCTAGTGGCAGTTCAGGTACTAGCAGTAGCAGCACTACTAATACCAAACCTATCAACTCAAAGAAGACACCTCAAACAAGCGTATCTCAGTCAGCAGCGATTGCTGCTACAAATCAAATCATCAACAGTCCTGGAAGCACAATATTAAACCAACAATCGATAAAACAATCAGTTAAAATCAACAATGAGATAAACAATATAATTAGAAAGAATGTAATTTCGCAATCCTCATCTCCTTCGTCTACTACATCTACTACTATATCGAGAGAAATATCAAATTTGATTACAGTAAAGCTAGCAACAACAAGTAGCAGCATGTCAAGAAATGCTTATCTACCTATTGGAGATGTCGCACCGTATCATTTGATTGGAGGACATGTTACAGCCAACTTGCCAAATAACCATCTTTATGTTGTAATAGCTCAGCTTTCAAGCAGCAATGGTGCTGTTGAGCACGCTGTGGTCCTAGATATGATTAAATCACAAATTTCAAACACCTATGAAACAGACCTTGGTTCACAAATTAGTGGTACAAATCCACTTACAGGAAAGCAAGACACTGTATCTGACATCACAAATTTGTTTTTATGGAATAATGGTAATCAACAGGTAACATTTGTTGATGCAAATGCAGTAACAATGAACCTAATATACAAGTGAGGAATTAACATGTTGTTCGCTCCTGCTACAGGACATATATCATTTGCAAAGTATTTCAGTTTTAATATGGTTATTAGACCGATACCTTTATGTTTAGATGTAACAATGGCATACAAACATATCGTAGTATGAACCACTCTGGATTGTTCTTTACAATATATTTAGCTGTAGGCATTATACTGCTTTTTGCCGTTTGGAGTAATATCCCTGCATATGCTCAACTGACATCTTCTCCACATATAATATCGCCACCATCTACTGCTAGTTCGCCTAGTAATGCTGCAATATCACCGGAAATCAAAGCAAAAATGTGTAATCCTAGCAATCCGAGTCTTAAGGTAGTTAATACTACTGAAGCACGCATATGTGGTATTCCTAAAACGGTAGAACCGGCACTCGCATCAACAGTAGCACCACCGCCAAAAACAACGACTTCATCGTCACCATCAGTAGCACCGTTAGCGCATTCGTCCAAAAATACAGGAAGTAGCAACAATACTAGCAGTGGCATGATAACAACTACTACGACTAATGTACCTATAGTATTGCGACCGCTCCCCGGTGGAACATGTCCAACAGGATATCATTTAGTTTCTGGAACTGTATGTATCAAGGATATGCCGTCATCATCTCAACAACAAACAACGCCAGCGGCTTTAATACCAACAACAACCAATGCGACCAAATCTCTTTCTATTTCATCGTCCCCTGCAACAACCCTACCAAGTCATAATAATCCTACCAAAAATGACAACAACAATGCTGCAAATTCCAATAATGAAGAGAACTTTCATACAAAGATATTGAAATCGTTTAATAAAAAATTTAAATGACAAAGATTACTTTTCGCTACTGTATAGTAGTGAGATTAAGGCTCCTCCCCACTCAGCATATGGCGATATATCATAGCTTTCATAGCTTTTTTTGAAATGAAAACGCTTCCCCGAATTTATAGGAAGAGTACAGAATAAACTTATACTTCGGGGAATCCAATCCTATCGAAAATCAATGGTAGATTGGGAATGGATCCGCTGTAAATTTAACTGTTAAAAAGGAGAGGTGTAAATATGGTTATTTACAATGGAGAAAACAAAAACATCATCAAAAAGTATTGCAGCAGTATTAGCAGTTATGGCTGTCGGACTTGTATTGGCGTCTGCTACTAGTTTGAATAGTCTATGTCATATCCTTAATCTACATACACAACAAGGACACCATAATTCATCCCATCTTATAAATATCTCACATATCTGACAGCGTTTCTGTCCATTAGCATGTGTATCGCAAAAATAAAAATAGTTAAAAGCTAGATTAGTGGAGTTTGTTGCTTTTCTTCATTTCTATCTCATACTCAGGAAAGTAATCATTTATCATAGCTATGTCAAATTGTTGCAGTATAGAATCTTTGGATTCCCTAGACAGCAAAAATTCAAATGATTTCTTGATAAACTCTTCAGGAATTATGCGTCCTCTTTCTGTCATATCCATATAATAGTCCTTATTCATAGTAATTTGATGGGTTGTCTTAGAACCACTTCCATCACTCTCAGTTATTTTTACTTCATATCTCCAACTGTTATCGTCTAATGGAGGCAGAGTGACAACAGAGATTCTTACCATGCCCAATACTAAAACAAGCTAATCATTTATTAGTTATCTCTACCATGGCCTGCGCCAAGCTCTAATACTTTTCTTTACAGTGTTAGCTTTCATATGCTAATACAAACAGGAACCCAGCATCAGCAGCATTGCATATATCGGCACAAGGTGCAGCTAATCAATCTCTACAGGGGCTTCTAATTCTCCTCTGCCATATAATATATTACATCATGATATCTAATATAAAAATGCTAGTTAGTGTTAATAACTAACTAAGTGCATATTAGGCATCGTACATTACATTCAGACTAATGCTTTCTGAAAGCATAGGAAGTAAATTTTCCAAATTCCGCATTTTAATCTTATTATGGCAACGTGTACATAAATATTGGATATATGTATATATATTAACTAATCTGTAAAATTCTCATGATAGTCATCGGTGAACCTATCATCTTTATTTTCATCGTCTTCGAAATTTTCGCTATATGTGTCAGTGAATTTCTCTCGCTCATGTGACTGTCACCTAGATAATTTTGTTCTTCTGCTGCTACTTGTTGCTTTTGACTATCATTTTCCTCCTGTGCAAGCTGCCAGAAGAAGCTTGTTGCGGACATTCCAATGTTAGGAAATGAACTAACTTCTAGTCCTAGGTCATGCTGCAGCTCTTGAATTCTACGTGCATAGAGTTTCATTTTGTCATCCTCTCCTTTATTTTTGGCAATTACATAACCTTTCCAAGCTTTATGAAGAGCACCCCAAACCACATTTTCATAGAAGCCTGAATCTAGCATTTTTGACCTGTCTGTGTTAATCATATATTGTGTTTTTTTCTGTGATTTGAAGTAGGTATAATGAGCAAACATATCATATCTTCCCCTACGATTAAATCGATAGTATTTCATTGTGAATAGTGTTGCTTGAGAGAATAGTACTCCATTAG
>JBKPMK010000093.1:0-3813 GCA_046732115.1 Thermoproteota archaeon | reverse complement strand
CTGTTCAAGGAACAATACAGGACGCTACTCAGATAACAAGGAATGCTATTCAAGAAACCAAAAGTTTGTGCACAACAGCGAATATTGCAAGCGTTCCAGCACTCCGAAATGTGTGTGCAACACTCAATAATGTACAAGGGTATGCACAGCCAGGAATCAACCAATTACCAGGTTTTGCACAGCAAGGACAACAGCAACCTTTAGGATTCCAGCGAGTGGGGCCAGCATTCTTAGTCAGACTTGATAGCATAACAGTTGTTAATCCCAGATCACCATCTACTGACACGGTATATGCAAGCTTATCTGGTAAGGTAGGGCAAGGTGGACAGCCTGCCCAACCAGCAACTAAATTTTTGGGAGATTTAGGAAAAGGGAGGACCAGTAATGTACAGATTGGTGTAGGTCCATTTAACGTACCTCAAAATCAAGTGCTTGATTTCAGTTATATTCTGGAAAATAAAGGAGGAGGAGGACTGTCGCAAAACTTGATTTCTGTAGGGGAAGGAGCGGTTGGTTTGCTTGCTTCACCAGGTGTTTCAGCTGGGGTATTAGCTGCGGAACAGGGTTTGAAGGTCGTTGCTCCTGGATTGTTTCCCGGAGGTTGTAATGGCATTGTCGCAGCAGATGAAATAGTATTGTCAAAGGCTCAACTTCAACAGATGACTGCTAGTGGGCCTCATACTGAAAGGAAATATTATCCAGGAACAGATTCGCCAATCGGTTGTGGAGCAAATTCAAGGTATTATGTAACTTGGACTGTGATGCAAGCTCCCCAAGGAGTTGCCCAACCACGACCCTTGTTACAAGCTCAACCACAAGGTCAATTCCAACAACCATTAAACCCAATTATTCGTGAGCACAGAACCGCGCCTCAATAAGGACAATAGCTAATACAGATCATTGAATTTGATGATGATGATGAAAAAGGACAACAACTGTAGAA
This sequence comes from Thermoproteota archaeon, assembly GCA_046732115.1. Lineage (GTDB taxonomy): Archaea > Thermoproteota > Nitrososphaeria > Nitrososphaerales > Nitrososphaeraceae > JAFAQB01. Next base: position 2,870 of record JBKPMK010000093.1, on the reverse strand, counting down.
TATCAAAAATATATTATTCGTCCTATAATAGAACAGTGGTAGCGTTATTTTCTATTATTCTTATTTTATCAGCTGGTGGAATAGGTTTACCTTTACTGCAACAGCAGCAAGTATACGGGCAACAAGTACAAGCACCAGCATCACCAGCATCACCAGCATCACCACCATCCCTACCATCAGCTACTCAAACAGTAAGGCCATCCATTCAAGCACAACCATTGCCAGCCCCTACTCCTATATGTGATCCAAAATCACCTGTTACACTACAGTTAGGTTCTACAGGCGCAAAGGTAGCAGAGCTGCAGCGTGTACTAACGCAATTAGGCTATGGTTCTCTGTTAGCAGGACAAGCTGCTGCTGGTGGTAGCAGTAGTACTGCTAGTACTAATAGTGGCATAGATGGGAAATTTGGAGTACCTACACAAAATGCAGTCAAAAAGTTTCAACAAGATAATAGGATACAACCAGTGGATGGTAAGGTAGGACAAATAACTTGGGCTGCACTCTGTGGGATTATTCCTAATTCTTTTATTGTTCAATTAAAATCTTCTACTGGTCCAAGTCCACTCAGTACGGGTTCACTTAGAGAGATCATGAGTGGATTAACACCTCAGATAACTGCAGCTGGTGGTAGAATTGTTGCAGTTTATGAGCAGTTTGGTATGTTCAACGTGGTATTTGAAGGTCCACAAGCAAATCGTGAACAATTCATAAACTTGTTAAGATCTAATCCAGCAGTGCAGGGAGTATTCAATGACCACATTGTAACTGCAACACAAGTGCCTCCACAGCCGCCACAAAAAAACTCGACAGGAATAAATCGAGTTGGTGCAAACCTGAGTGCTGCAAAATCAGGAGATGGTGGAGGTCCTCCAGTTAATGCAGATATTGCCATACTAGATACAGGAGTAAATCCACATCCTGACTTGAATCTATTTAGATGTGTATCGTTTTTGTATTTTGTACCAGTTCCTTTATGTAATGACGGATTTGGTCATGGTTCCATGGTTGCAGGAATAGCTGCTGCAAAAGATAACAATATAGGTGTAGTTGGCACTGCTCCTGGAGCAAGAATCTGGTCTCTGAAGGTTTTAGGTGATAATGGCAACGGTGATGAAAGCGATGTATTAGAAGGACTAAACTACGTAGCTGCCCACTCCAGAGAGATAGAGGTGGCTAATCTAAGTTTAAGACATATAGGTTTTAGTTTTCCGTATCTAGTAGCCATTAGTACATTGGTTCTTAGAGGCGTAGTTGTTGTAGTTGCAGCTGGAAATGATAACATTGATGCTAATTACGCTGCTCCTGCGAATGTCCCTTGGGCTATAACTGTTTCCGCAATGTCAGATAGCGATGGTAAGTGCGGTGGTACAGGACCAGCTATTCAACAATACAGAACACATTTCTTTCAACCAAGGATCATATCCAACCCTGACGACTTCTTTGCCTCATACTCTAACTATGGTTCAGCAATAGACTTGGCTGCCCCCGGTTCTGGGATATTGTCAACAAACAATAAAACAGGCTACGATACCGGAAGCGGCACCAGCTTTGCAGCTCCTTTCGTAACAGGCGCTGCCGCGCTAATCAAATCTCTTCATGCAACAGCTAATCCATTCCAAATCGATGCATTTTTAAAAAGTACGGGCTCTAAGGCACCAGCTACCGGCAATCTGCGAGTTTGTGATATGTCTGGCAGAGGATACTTTGATGATAACTATCTTCCTACTGGTGTCTTGGTATTGAGTGATAAGGTTAAAGAGCCGCTACTCTATATGGGTGCTATAAAATAGTCAACACAACAAGAAGTTACGTATGGTTTACAAAAAGTAAATTTTTGTCTGGAGCTAACTGCTGCCATAGAAAATTGTATTTACACCTCAATGCAAATCGAGGTTGATTCCAATCTCTAAATCAAAACCAGGCTCAAACAGCAGTTACTGGTGGTCAGCTAAGCTTCTTATTGCTGCTAAGTACAGCACGGCTATATCGGCTAGCAAGTGATACTCAATGCGCATCTCAAATAGGCAATTGGATCCGGTATATCTATGACAACTGCAGCTGTACAGTGTTATTACATTTACAGTCGGCCAGCCAATTTTAATATACCATCTATCATGGTTCAAGCTGGTAATGCAGTAGCAAATTATTATACGGGCGGTAAATCTTCTGCTGCTGGTGCTGCACTTACGAGCTTATTAGGTAAAGATAATGCATCTTCTGCTGCGACTGGTCAATCAGGTTTATTAGATAAAGCTCGTACGTACATGCCAAGCAATTATAATAACGATCCTCGTGCTACATATCCAATCTACCAATATCGGCTTAAGGCGGTTCAGGCAGAAATAAAGAGTCTGCAATTTAGTTAATTCAAATGACGCAATTGGATAAGGAGAACAAAGATGTGAGTTGTCTTAGACAGTTATTTGGAATAACAACAAGAATGAATACTGCAGAACAGAAGCTGCACAGATCAAACCGTAAAGCTCTTGCTACAGCCATGAATTATGAGAAAGAAAGGGATACAGATAATTTCCTCTCTATGCTGAATCTTTCCTATTTTATAGGCATTCTAGGCTTTCCTTTCTCTTAATGAGAGTTATGAGAAAAAATTAAAAATACCTCAAATTCTTCTTAGCTGCTTTCTTTGATTGTACTAAAGTAGCCTTTACGTACTTTATTACGTGTCCAAATTCTTTAATTGTCAAAAAATATAAGTAATACAGTACTCATACTAGCACATTGATATTCTCACATGTGAAAACATTATTGTTTGCTTTTTCTGTACTTCTAATCTCGGCCACCGCTACGATATCTAATCTAAATACAGCGGCAGCTCAGCAAGTAACTCCACTTACTTACACAGGGAA
>JBKPMK010000092.1:0-1781 GCA_046732115.1 Thermoproteota archaeon | reverse complement strand
CAAAAACATATTCATTTGTTCTGGAGAGTTGATATTTATCTTGGCATCAAACTCTGTCTTTTCAATTTCAAGTGCAGAATTGATAAGTGCGATCTTTGCCTTTTCTATTCTTTTTGGCATTCCACCATGCACAACTTCCTTATCAAGAACAATACCTTTGATTAATTTAGTCTCGTGTAACGATCCACCAGCCTTCTTCTCAACCTTAACATCGTCAATATCCACTCTGTAGCCTGAATCGGATTTTTCCGATACATGTGATATTGCGTTGACTACAATTTGTGCAAGCTCATCGGCTTCCTTTGAGACAAGTTTTGTTTGCATAGATGTCTTTGCAATTCTAGCAAGTTGATCTTTTTCAGTGGGGTCAATTTTCTGAGCAATATGGTTAAGAACTTCAATAGCTTTAGTAGCGCTCTTCCTATAACCATCCACTATAATTGTTGGATGTACATCCTTCCCAACCAGTTCCTCTGCCTTATCGATTAGAGCGCCTGCTAATATTACTACTGATGATGTACCATCGCCTACCTCATTATCAGTCGCTTTGCTAATCTCAACCATCATTTTAGCTGCTGGATGCTGGGCATCGATTTCCTTCAAAATAGTTGCACCATCATTTGTAATTGTAACATCGCCAAGAGTATCTACCAGCATTTTGTCCATACCTCTAGGACCAAGAGAACTTTTTACTATTTCAGCGATCAATTTTGCGGCAGTAATGTTGTTTTTCTGAGCGTCGCGACCTTTGGTCTGGCTAGCTCCCTCCTTCAATATTAATACTGGCATTCCACCAGCTGAACCTTGTTGAATTGACATCTCATATTCACCCTAAAATTTACAAAATAAGTGGCATAGTTTGGGATATTTTAAACTTACTGTAAAGAGATGTATATATCCTAATGTTGGTATGAATATCTTAATACAGTTATGTTATTTTTACAACGTCGATTAAATATTCTTTAAAGAAAGTATGCAATTACTGCGTATTTATAAATGTTTAATCATTACATCTTTGCATTCTTGTATATATTAAAACTCCGATAAAGCGCCTAATGGTCTTTGTAATTTTTCTTTAATGGCAATAAATTGTCCTCTATGCGGTACACCCATGGTGTGGCTAAATGGCTCTATTAGTCATGATCCTCCTGTAAAATACTATATGCCGAATCTGTAATGTATACGTCACGAAACAGCCTGACAATTCATACTAAATTACTAAGGTAAAAGCTGAAGGAAAGAATAATAGTATGTGATGAGAACCAAAACTTGTAATGGCATTTTTGCATCCGACAATAGTTCTATCTGATATTAATAGCGCTATGGATATATCTTAGTAATATAGAATGACTCTAAAAAAGTAAAATTTTCCACCTTTGATTTTGATCATAAAATCACAATTGAGAAATCATCGTATTAGATAGCCTTATGAAGGCAAGAGAAACGAAGATAAAAAATTAATATTCCAAAAGATTTGGTCCAGTACTAGTGATAAAACAACATACAAAAAACAAGCTTTCATTGAGAAAACAACTCGAAGACAAAAAAAAGATTATGGTATTACCTGGTGTTTTCGATGCGTTAAGCGCAAGAATAGCAGAAAAAGTAGGGTTTGATGCGATATTTCAAACAGGTTATGGTTCTGCTGCAACTTTACTAGGAATGCCTGATTATGGATTTCTAAATGCTGGTGAAACTATTGATAATGCTCGGAGAATTATGCGTGCAGTAAACATTCCGGTAATAGTCGATGTCGATACTGGTTATGGTAATCCACTCAA
>JBKPMK010000091.1:0-6212 GCA_046732115.1 Thermoproteota archaeon | reverse complement strand
ATGCAACGATCCGTCTACAAAATTATCCACTTCTACTGATGCAGCAATTGAACCTAGCATTATGACCATGATGTAGATCTTCTTTAGTCTTTGAATTTCTACTTCCTTTGGTATGAGTGCTGGCATTTGTGCCATGGTTATCCCGTTGAACTTACTTGGGTCTATTTCTATACAATACTTGATTAACATAGCTACTCTCATCTGCAGTTAAACGCAGTGCCATGCAATGGGTTGAAACGTTTTCATTTTTGTCATTACTAGATAATTTTAGATTATACTTGTCTTCGAATTGGTTTCAAACCTGATACTACCTTCGACTATGCTAGTCTACGTTTTTGAATGAGATTATGTTAGATATTGGATATTATCATCAATATGATGCATAGATAACAGACGGTAAAACCCCCTTACGCATATGAAGAATGCGCCGTGTCATTTCATAGTAGAGGAGAGCTTTACGACCTCAACTAAGAATCTTCTTTAAATTTAAATGCCAGCATTGAAGATGATAGGGAAATTTCCACCCTTTTTTGCAGTACATTATTGAATATATATTCAATTATCTCTTTTAAATAAAAAGACCAATTTTCAGATATATCGTGTTTAACAACATATGTGTGGATTCTGCTAGCGCGCTCGAACGTATGGCTGACTTGTATAGACGAATTTTTCATTCTATTTTCAAACCACGATAGGAATGAATTCAAATCTATATTTCCTTTCATAAAATAAATAGCATTTTGTACTTCCTCTTTGCCCGTGTCCGCTGCCATTTCAATTATCTGCTCTCTGGTCATTTTTGAAAATAGTTGCTTGACTACAGGTTTGAGAATAGGCACAAATCCCACTTTAGGCTCAAATATATGCCATTCGAGAAAGCTTTTCAGCACTTGATTCACAAAGGAATTTAAACTGATTCCTTGTTTTTGTGCCTCAGTTCGTAATTTCGTAATATTATCCTCGTCTAAACGGAAGGTTAATGAAGTGCTGTTTCTATCTTTAACGCTATTTAATAAATCCTCTTGATGCATAATAATAACCTGCACGAGTAATTTCCAGAACAAAATCTGAGTCTCATTTTTCCCTTATAAAGATAAGTATTCTATAGTATAAATAATCGATCATTCCAAGATACAGTAATTCAAGGTAAAATTCTTGTTTTATTTTCTATCATCACGTATTTGTTAGTAATAATACACCGTTCGATCTCTTGTGCTCCATATCGTGGGGTACAAAGTACAGAATTATTTTGTTATAACCTACTAATGAGAAAATAACTCGATATCCTAAAAATAAGCAGAGCAAATGGGAAAACATGTCCACAAACAAGCATAGTATGGAATCAGACCTTCGATTGAATATTTTCAGTAAATTTATGAAATTCCGTTAGTAAACCAGTCAGTGACCCTTCGAATTCAAGTGTCCTTATATTGTCACCTGTTGCACTAGAATATCGGCTCTAGCACCGTCTCTGGATAAAGAGAATACTTTATCCAGCATCATGTTTTAACATGATGTGTGATGACAAAACGTTTTATTTATTTATTTAGCCACTCCTGCAGATATCGGTCATGCCCAAATCATCGTTGCTGACAATGTGGCAAATCGCGACAGCACAGATATCTATCTCATCTTTTATGTGCAATAGATAGGATCTTGGAAGGAAAAATCCCTAATAAAATATAATAAATACATTTTTATCTCATAATTGGACAGCAGCCTGAGATCAAGTTAATATCCGTTTATCATACAATGTGAAAACACATCTCGAGATAAATGTAGTTCCAATGGTACGCTAGTGGGTACACATGACCGCAATAACATAGTACAAGGCAATAGCTAGTACCGCACTTATGTATGCCAGCTTTTCTTGTTGTTGTTACTATTGTTTGGCGAGCGATTAAATTTAATCGATTAATTCTTTCATACTGTTATAGGCCTGTAGGAAAAGCATACCTTTTTCAGTTGTCTTGTATACTCTGATATCTTTGCAGTCAAAATGCTGTATCAATCCCGCTTCTATCAAAATTGACATATACCCCTTGAGCCTTTGATATGTTAAAAATGACCTGTAGTATATCTTTGATTTCTGTACTTGTCCACTTGCAGCGGTTTCTAAAATGACTGCAAAAATGTCTGCTTTGCATCTATGTTTTAATGTGGCATGATGCTTTTGTATGGTGTCTGTCAGTGCCGCTATTTGATTATGCATTTAAGAAAATAACGATCGATTGAATTGATAAGATAGAAGCACCCACATGCAACTATTTGCAGGGAAAACTACATTTTCCAAATTATCAGTGATTTATTATATCGATAGATTAGATGGAGTAAGCGACTACTTCTATATTCATTTGTCTATCTAAACAGTATAATGCGGTATGATTACACGGGTACCCGACGTCATTCTAAATTTAAGCACGCGGACTATAATACATCTGATCTTCTCTAGGACGCCCTGTCCCTAGCCAACATCCTTGTAATGGCTCACAAATTCTATTGTTTCGAGCCATTTTACCATCTTGTAACCTAACTGCGTTTCAGTTCTCAATCTAAGTGGCGGGAGAATAAGATACGACGTAGCGAGTGTGATAATTAAGACAAAAAAACTAAACAGACTTTCCGACATTCTACGTAATCCTTTCAAATAAAATGCATAATTCATTATTAATATCTACTGATGGTTAATACTAAGGACGTGGTAATTATATAATGAAGGCCTCAGATCTTTTCGTAAAGTGTTTGGAAGAGGAAGGTGTCGAATATATCTTTGGCTTGCCTGGAGAAGAAACCAACGATCTTATGATGTCTTTGCTAGACTCGAAAATTAAATTCATCCTTGTAAGACATGAACAAGCAGCGGCTTTTATGGCTGATGTTTATGGCAGAGTAACACAAAAAGTTGGGGTTTGTCTATCCACGTTGGGCCCAGGTGCTACAAACTTAACAACAGGAGTTGCAAATGCAAATATGGATAGATCTCCTATTTTAGCAATAACAGCACAAACTGATACTCATCTACTACACAAAGAATCTCATCAGAACATGGATGCTGTAACCATGTTCAAACCCATAACAAAATGGAGTTGGTCAATCCGCAATGCTAATAGCATTTCAGAAATTATACGAAGAGCCTTTAAGATCTCATTAGAAGAGAAAGCAGGTGCAGTGCATCTTGTATTGCCACGAGATATAGCCAAACAGAATTCTACTATTGAACCACTGAAAAGAACTCGAGAATTGTCAAGGCCAAAACCATCACATAAATTAGTGGAATTGGCAGCAAAGATGATTGCAGAAGCTGAACAACCTTTGTTACTGTTAGGGAATGGTGTTATAAGAGGTAATGCAAGTGTCAGTTTAAGACGATTTGTAGAGAATACAGGAATCTACTCTATGAATACCTTTATGGCAAAAGGTATTATTTCAGATAAATCTGAGAGACATTTGCAAACGATTGGAATCAAAGAGGCCGATCACTCCCAGATTGCAATGAAGGCTGCTGACTTGGTGATTGCCGTAGGCTATGATCTTGTGGAGTATAGCCCTAAAAATTGGAATAGAAATCTAAAGAAGAAAATTATCCATATCGACTTTACTTACGCTGAAGTTGATACATATTATCCTCCCACAGTTGAAATTGCAGCAGATATTGATTACACTATGGATGCCATTTTAAATGAGCTACAAAAAGAGAAAAAGAAGCCAGAAAGTCATAATTTATGTAAATTCCCTCATTATGACGAAGCTGCACCTCTCTTTAAAAAGATTAAACAAGAAATAATATGGAGAGCCAATAGATTTAATGATGATTTTTCATATCCGATAAAGCCTCAAAAATTACTACGCGATGTAAGGAATGTCATCGACGAAAATGATATTGTTATTTCAGATGTAGGAGCCCACAAACTGTGGATAGCGAAGGTATATGAGACATTCAATCCTAATACGTGTTTAATCACTAATGGATTTTGCTCAATGGGATTTGCCCTTCCCGGGGGAATTGCAGCACAGCTTGCAAGACCAAATCAAAAAGTTGTTGTAATGTGTGGTGACGGTGGCTTTCTAATGAATGTACAGGAAATTGAAACAGCTGTTCGTCTAAAATTGCCCATTATAGTAATTGTTTGGTGCGATTGTGACTTTGGCATGATCTCTTTAAAACAAATAGATGAATTCGGAAGGAGTGCATTTACAAGATTTAATAATCCTCATTTTGTTACACTTGCCAAAAGCTTTGGTGCCATAGGTTATGATGTTAAATCTACTGAAGATTTTCGCAATGTATTAGAAAAAGCAAAAGAATCAACTGATGTTCCGGTTATTATATCGATCGATATAGATTACTCACGAAATCGGATATTGTTAGATGATAACTTTAGTGGCTAGATCAACTATGATCTACAAAACAAATACTATCTGTATGTTATTACTTCCTCTAGTGTGAAACTGCGAGAGAAATGTCTATACCACGGTAACTGATGGAAATTCAATATCAACCTACAATGATTCTGGTACTAGCTTATACAAGGTAAATCAAAAGAAGTAGCTCAAAGTGTACTTAAGAAACTATAAGAACAATGTCGCATTATGTGATACTAGGGTTAGTTCAATGCATAACAGTTCTGCATGTCGCATTATGTGATATACAAAAGTACTGAGGAGCTATATGAGTTAATAGAAAGTATCAAAACTATGGACTATAAATACATTACAACGGTCGGAAGTTATTGAAGTACTAGGAGAGAATAATTCTGAAGTTATAAGCGCTTTCTTTAATAACAAGTAGCTCAGCGTTAAATTCATCTATGTATAAGAAAGATATCTCTTCAGATATAGATAATAATAGTAATAATAGCATTAGTGATAAGAATACTAGTGGCAGTACGGATATTAATAGAAACAGCGATAAAACCAAACCAGCAACCAAAGCAACGAATTTAAAAGTTGTAGAGGTAGCTGAACAGCGGGATGTTGGAAGAAAAATTGCCCGCATAGACCCAGACATTGCTGAGCGATTGAATATTTCTAGTGGTGATGTACTAGAATTGTCATCAGGAAGAAACAAGACCACTGTTCTAAGCTGGCCAGCAAGAGAAGGCGATAGGGGGAGGCATTTGATTCGTATTGATGGCTATGTAAGAAATAAGCTAGATGTTGGGATTAACGACTCTATAGAAGTTAGAAAAGTACAATCAAAATATGCCAACAGTATAACATTTGCTCCAACAGAGCCACTTAGAATAGTCGGAGCAGAAGAATATCTTGGAGAATATCTGAATGGACAATTGATGACTAAGGGTGATACAATACCTATCAGTGTCATGGGCCAAAGAATAGATCTTGTGGTAATATCGACCAACCCCTCAGGCCCAGTTATAATTAGCGACTCCACCAAGATTACAGTTTCTGAAGAAAGCGCAAAGGCAGTACAAATATCAAGGGAAGGTGGAGTACTGTCTATCACCTACGAGGATATAGGAGGATTAGGTGACGCTGTTGGAAGGGTTAGAGAGATGATAGAGCTTCCTTTAAGGCACCCGGAACTATTCAAAAGGTTAGGGGTAGAAGCGCCCAAAGGTGTCCTGTTACACGGCCCACCGGGAACAGGAAAGACATTGCTGGCAAAAGCAGTGGCCAATGAAACAAATGCTAACTTCTATACGATAGGTGGACCTGAGATAATGAGCAAATATTATGGGGAATCTGAGGAAAAACTACGAAATGTCTTTCAACAAGCAGAAAAGAATGCTCCTTCCATAATATTCATAGATGAAATTGATTCCATAGCTCCAAAGAGAGAAGAAGTATCAGGTGAAGTTGAAAGAAGAATAGTTGCTCAGCTTCTCTCTTTAATGGATGGAATGTCTTCAAGAGGAAAGGTAGTGGTAATAGGAGCAACAAATAGGATCAACGCTATTGATCCAGCATTAAGGCGTCCTGGTAGATTTGATAGGGAAATTGAAATAGGTGTACCAGATAGGAATGGTAGACTAGAGATCTTACAAATACATACAAGAGGAATGCCTCTTGACAAAGATGTTAATTTGGAAAAGCTAGCCGATATCTCGCATGGTTTTGTTGGTGCTGATTTGCAAGCCTTGTCTAAGGAAGCAGCAATGCGAGCATTAAGAAAGGTATTACCAGAAATCGATCTGTCATCTGAAAATATACCTGCTGATATATTGAGGAAGATCATAGTCACAATGCAG
>JBKPMK010000090.1:0-1876 GCA_046732115.1 Thermoproteota archaeon | reverse complement strand
ACCAGTAAAACCACGCAAATCAACATCTCCTTCTACATCAATATTGATGCCATCAATTTGGATGCCTCTTGATGTAGCATGAGCTACAATAGTTTGTACTAGGCATGCTGCTAAGCTACCCATACAATATTCACATACACAATGAAATATGATAATCTGAAATCCAAGGAACAAAATTATCCTTTAACCATAAAGAATCATATCCTAACTTTTCACATTCTAGTGTAATATCTAGAATATCTTTGTACTTTAGTCCATCTTGATATATGTAACAACCAAATCTTATATTTTCATTCTCCGCCTCATTGTTCCTTGCTTTCAATTTTTTATCCTTGGTTCATAGTTAAAACAGGTATATTCTATTCTATAACAATGTGAAATAGTCTACTCTTAGACAAATGGAGAAACAAAATTGAAAATACAATCAGCCATATCTTCTGCAAATTTTTCACGGCAATAACGATTTTCCCGGATACAATTAATTACTTCAATCTGTATTGCCACTAATCCTGGTTTGATTCGTTTACTACCATATTCTCTAATAGTGTATCCTCCGTCTAGTGGGAAATTCTCCATTTCTTGATTTAGATTTTCTGGGTATGCTCGTATTTTTTTTGTTCCTAATAGCGGCATTAGACCATTGGGACCCCAGAAGTCAGTGTCAGTCAATGCTTTCCTCGAGTTTGTTTGATCAGTCCCCACAAGTAACTCAATAAAATTAGATTCAGGTTCAGGTGACTTTTCCAGCCCTGTACCATGAATATCAAAAAGAAAGGCCATACTATTATCACCTTGAGGAAGCATTTCTTCAATTCTTTGTAAAATTTCACTGTGGTAGATTAGGTATTTTTCTTTAGCCGTAGGGCTCGACTGTTCAAATGCACATCTTTCATTTCTGTTATAATCAATCCATCTCCTGTTAAATTCTGCATATACCGCGTATGGATCTTTTCCGCTCAGCTTAGTTATATTTTTAACAATTGCCTCGGTAAGTTCCCGGGTTAAGGAATCATTTTCGTCGCTAAATCCTTGTCCGTCCGCGGCCGGACAGATATTATCAGGAAAGTGAGTCTTGTCTCTCTTTATTAGAGGCGGATTTGTTGTTGTTCTATCATCATTTTTTCCACCATGTGGACATGTAAATAACAATTTTATGTTTGCCATATCATCAACTGAGAGACTATAACAGAGGATATAGGATTTATGGAAGTAGACTGTTATTGGAAGATAATTTTTCAGTGTCCTACTTTAAGTAAAATGATAAAGCTAACTAATTCCAATATATTGTTAAGCGTGAAAATGGAACACCCACTTAAAACCATGGGTAGGAAATGGAACAATTGAGCTCGGGTATGGAACAGCAACAAAATCAAGATCAACAAGTACAATGGAGAAGAGACAAAGTGCAAGAGCTTTGCAGCAAAGGGTACAGCCAAAGAGAGATATCCCAGACATTGCAAGTTGGAGTGGCTACTGTCAATAGAGACATATCGTATTTGAGAAATCAAGCTAAAACCAACATCAAAAGATTCATCGACGAGCGATTACCAGAAGAATATGAGAAATGTCTGGTTGGACTGACTGCGATATTGAAAGAAGCATGAAATACATCGAAGCAAACAGAGGATAAACGAGAAAAGTTACAAGCATTATCATTAGCTAAAGAGTGCTATTCTATGAAGCTAGACTTGCTTACCAACGCTACAGTGGTTGATGATGCTATCAAATTTGTAGCTTCCAAAAGAACCCTATTATGATGAAGACAAGGATCAGCTAGAAGAAGAACAAGAAGAGGAAGTAGGAGAAGTAACGTCAAACCAAGTTTTCTGAATCTTTATATGGAGTAATTTTCTATCATCATGGTGATTCTTGACTA
>JBKPMK010000089.1:0-3829 GCA_046732115.1 Thermoproteota archaeon | reverse complement strand
TCAAGTCTCCACCCATGGAACATTTACGAATTCATCTATTCTACATAATATACAATCTACTATGAATCAAAGAGCTAGTTAGTCTTGTCTGTTGAGTATCATGTCGAAAAAGATGGTTTCTTTGCAATTAAGTGTTTATTACCACATTCATAATCCTGTTCAAACGCTATAACAAAATTACACGATTTGAGAAATTCTATTAGTAGTTTATAGTTATTACCATGGCCATGAGCTTCTATTAAAAGAGCAATATCTTTGCTATTAGATAGAAGATTATGGGCACCTTTCAATACTTCAAGCTCCTTTCCTTCCATGCCAATTTTTATCCAATTGATTCTGTCTATTCCATTTTTTTGTAGCAGATTATCCAATGTATTAGCATAGACAGCTTTTGTTTTACTAACACTGGTAGGTTTTTTGTCTTTGTCTTTATCTATATTTAACAGCATTTTACGATAAGGGATTAGTACCATTTGTTTGTCTTCAGAGCATGCAACATAGTTGAATGGAGTAACATTGGTTAAGTTATTTGATTTAATAGTATTATTTAGTGTGTCGTAATTTTGAGGGTCATCTATAATCGTAATTACTCTTCCACTTGGACCAACTTGCTTTGATATTTTTGTAGTACAAAGACCTGTGCTAACATCTACGACCACATCTCCTTCTTTAAGAAAGAAGCCTTTGAGTAAATTAACTTCCTGCTGCGCCATTATTACAAAGTCATTGAAATCTTCTTGATTTCGACAATATACTTGAAGACCATATTCAGTCAAGTTAACGTTTAATTGCAGACTAGCCATTCCGAATGATTTGACGAATTTATATAAGAAATTTTTAAAAGTAGCTCCATCTTCGGCATATGGCAAATATCCACTTTTCTTTCTTGGAATTGGCAGCCTTGCAACTTTCAAAGCCAAATAGATTTTTTTTGAGAGAAATAACACAAGCTTATCTTTGTTAGTTACACCTTGTGTGTTTTCTAGCAACAATCTATCAACGCTTATAGAACTCTGTTGGCTTTTATTTGGCCTCTCTAATGTTAACATGCACTGCTCTTAATGATAGATTATAATACAATTTCCTAAAATACTGCTATACTAATAGGACATAACAGTAAATCAATGCAACCTAAAAGAAAGATTAGTCTTTGTAGTGGAGATTACAACTAGCAATTAATAATATCTGATTGTCATAGTAAATACTACTACGTACATCTTGGTCAAGCAAAATTATAGAAAACTCATGGACATTCAATCACAGTTTGTTCTTGTTATTTTCATACTGTAAACATTCTATATTGTTATTATCGTAATAGCATTTCTTATTTTGTTAAAGATAGTATACAATAACTATACTGCATCAGTCATCTATAAGAGTTCCCTAGCTCCAATAAATGTAAAGTCTCCTCTTTCTTCATCAGAGTAGACGTCAAATCCTATGAGAATATACTATTTTTGCTAAGACTCCTATCAATCTGCTAGATTTTATATGTACTAATGGTCTTGGATTTGTAGCTAAAAAGCCCGACAGCTGAATTGATGAGAATGCATTATAGCTACGGGAGATAAGCCTGGCAATATTTTCATTATAAAGATGCAAACGCAAATAACGAAAATGACGCTTATGAACAATAACAGGCATTGAGGAAGAATAATCATATTTGAAGCGGTTAGCATATGATTCTAGCGGTCTCCAAAAAAATAGGTCAGTTAGCAAAATGATTGAAATCAGTATAACAAGTGCAATTATAGCCTGTATATATTGTCCAGAATATACAGAATTACCAAGTAAACTACCTAGCCCTCTAAGCGTAAAGGTTTTAGAACCTAATGATATAATCTCTGCCGCTGTAAGAAAATACCATCCAGCAGCCCATGACATGATACTATTATAAATTAATTTTGGTAAACTAGCAGGTAGATAAAGTCTCCTTAATTGCAATAGTGGATTAGCTCTATATGCATATGATGTTTCTAATAGTTCTGATGGAATAGATAACACCGATTCATAGACTGAGAATATCATATTCCAAGCCATACTAGTAAATATCAGAAAGATAGCCGCAAGTTCAATCCCAATTATGCTTCCATTAAACAAAATTATGAAAAATGCAATTGCAGCAGGAAAAAAACCAAGGATGGGAACTGACTGAAGTATATCTATTATAGGGATGATTATCTTGGAGGCTAAAGGTGTTCTTGCAGCAGTTATCCCAATTACAATAGCGGCTACAAAGGATAATCCTAATGCAGCAAACATTCTATAAACGGAAGATACAGAATCAATTAGTAAGCTTGTGATATTTATATTCCAATTTTGATTAGAGCCTTCTTTTTTATCAACAGCATTATTATTACTACCACTGGTAACTCCAATTACGCTATTGTTATTACTATTGTCATTAGTTATCCCTTTGATGTTTTGTTTTTGTATTTGTATTTCATTTGTTGTTTCACCAAATGCAGCAGGAATATGCAAACTCTCCGGCATATTATTGCTAGCTAAAAATACTACCCTGCGAAAGAAAGCTGTGGAATAGTCTACATTAGAAAAAATGAATGGAACACATACAATAACCAATAAACTCATAACAAGAAAAATATTCATTAGAGATATCAGTCCTATCAGAGTCGTTGCATTTTATGCATATGTCTTTTACTTATCTTGGTTATATCTATATGAATCTCACCAAGGCTGAGCATCTTTACAGCTACTTGAAAGCATCAGTATCAATTATAGGTTGATTTAAAGCTCAATATAGCATACAATAAATGATGTAAAGGTATGCATACGTCACAAGGCATCAGGGCCTATTAGTTCTGGTCGTTATGCTACTGGACAGAAACGCTGTCAGATATGTGACTTGTTCATGCAATGGAAGGGAATATTCTGTCCTTGTTGTGGATATAAATTAAGGATTAGACCAAGACTATACAAACACAAGGCAAAACTAAGAATCAAGGAAAAACAAAAAGCTCAAATGAAAAATAATAGTAATATTATATTGCATGCACAATAGCAGTCGTGGAGTATAAAATCTAACCGTAGAGCCAGGGAAATGAATAGTGGTTGCAATGCACTGTACTCGTATTACTATTATAAGATGCCGCTCCTAATACAATGCTGAGATATGTACTTGATGCATTTGTCATGTCAATACAATCTTTCGTAATTTCAGGCATACATCCCCAAACTGCAAGAATTTGAAATAACATAGTAGGACGATATTCCCTTCTCAATCATATAACTTACTATTGTAAGTGATAGGATGCGGTTCAAAGTAACTTCGATATATTCTACAACCTGTTACTAGTATACACCATCACCATCTCATATCTGTGCCTAATACTTCCAGCGTTTCCCCAATTCTCTTTTGAAACTTCATAGGTTAACCTTGTTACTTGAGAGTTAAATAAACCATTAAGCGTCACTAGCATATGGAGAACAAAAATCACACAGTCATGTATCTGTTGGGATTGTCTAGCATTGCTTTGGCCTTGGCATTTATGATATCGCCAAACAATTACAACAATAATGTAATAGCCCAACCGAGCAGCGGCAGTACTATGAAACCGTTTTCCATGCGTATGAGCTCACCGTTACAAAATCAAAATTGGACAGGCTCAATATCATTAGCTAGTCCCATATTGGATATGTTCAAGTCAAGAATACATACAACCCTCAATGACGCTACTACTAGTGCACTAAATGCAGTAGGAGGAGGTTCAAATTCATCAGCTGTAGCAGCATTTATTCATCCTGAAAATGGATTTTTAGTGTATAATATACTAGTTCTGGATTCAAGCAACAACATTCATAGAGTATT
>JBKPMK010000088.1:0-8903 GCA_046732115.1 Thermoproteota archaeon | reverse complement strand
ACATGAGTTATCGATGCCATCCCGGTTTGACACAGACTTAAAGCGATTTTGTATATTTCATAAACAAGATTTTAATACACTTGCAGAAGAGCAACGACAAAAGCTGATAAATCATCATGGACAAGTACTCATGGTAGAAGACAAATAGACAATACAATTTAAACTGAGTTACTTTTCACTCGGACATAATGCTTATAATGTAGTTCCGTATATTACCGTACTACTTCGAGTATGCCAAAACCAGGATATAAGTCTATTACAGTAAGCGAAAATGTCTACAAAAAATTCTTTGAAGTTTATGATAAAAATAAAAAAGGATTAGAGATCAAGGGCATAAGAAGTTTCTCTGGATATCTTACAAGTATGACGGAGGAGATGATGCTACGATATGAAGTATTTGCCAAGCATGCTCCGTATATGGAAAAACTATCTATAGATCAGAATAGAGTTGTATTGAAAGACAATAAGCGAAATAGGATTGCAGAAGTGTTGCTAAAAGAAGGGGAATTGCAGTGCTTGCTAGATGAGAGAGCAGATTGCGTACATGTTGGTTTTGTTTATTCTTTGCCTGAACTATATAACAATGAGAAGGTTAAGGCTCCTCCCCACGCAGCATATACAATGACAGAGTTAGTGGGGAAAAAGAAATGACTTGGTTTCAAGATGACAACCATCATATATTAGAATCTAAAAGCAATATGCATAGGCTGTTATATTGTCCATTATGTCAAAAACTAATATCTAAAACAAAATGTCAAA
The DNA here is from genome assembly GCA_046732115.1 of Thermoproteota archaeon. Taxonomy (GTDB): domain Archaea; phylum Thermoproteota; class Nitrososphaeria; order Nitrososphaerales; family Nitrososphaeraceae; genus JAFAQB01. The sequence goes on along the minus strand of JBKPMK010000088.1, from coordinate 8,144 downwards.
AACTAAGGCAAGATAAAGATGGTAAGCTTTACAAGGTAAAAACATATCATTATGACAAGCTATCTAAACTAGAGCGTATAAAAAGAAAAGAACAAAAAGAAAGTAAACGACTTCAAGAATTGCCAAATATTGAATTAAGTAAAATAGTAAATCACATGTTCAACAGTAGTTAACGATGACAATAATGATTCTACTGTGGAAGTCCTTGGGTTAGCTACCTATTCTAACCTAGTATACCAAGTTTGATGTCCATTAGCATAATGACCAGATGTTGTATAACATATACATAATCCCTTGAAAGTCATTTGTTGCTATCATATTTCTAAATAAGATAGCCGCAATTGAACTATTAATGTTCGGCTAATTAAATACCTAGGTCAGACTTTTAAAAAGAAGGAGATTCTACTCCTTTAGGCTTGTCCGCCTTTTTTAGCTACCTTCTTTCTTGTCTTCTTACTTGCAGAAGCAAGTCCTTTCTTACTGCTTTTTTTAGCCATTTAGTTAATTGTATATATATCAATATAATATATTAATATATATAGCTCCAATATTTTGGCATGGCATTAACTCAATATTCTGAATTGATATCGCTGAAGAATTAGGAGATGATGAAGTATAAAAAGATCCTAGAAGAATTATGTAGTACTAGTAGCGAAAATAACATTTATAGTACAATGGCTAAATTAGCTTGCTATGGTACTGGGCCTTTTATGGACAATAATAGTCGTAATTGTTGCGATAATAATTATCATAGTGCTGCTAAAGCTGGTCTTTGCCATTATAGCAATCGGCCCATATGCAGCATATGATGCGCATCAAGACGTTATGAATGCCTACAATTTACTTCGGCCTCTGATGCATACCTGATGGAATCGGAGTAACTGTTGTAGCAGTATTCTTTTTAGTTTTGGCTCCTTTTTTCTTACGCCTATCGATCAATGTACATTTATTATCTTCTTCTAACCACTATAGTATCTGTCTCTTCCACGTACCATCTGATAGTATCTTTAAACTTTGACCACCAGTCAAAAAATGAGCATGGACTTCATGTATTATATAGAGTAATGTCATAAATAAATGATGGATACTTTATTATCTCTTGATCCTTTGAGAGTAAAATAATATGAATAGCGGCAGCTTTTTTGACGATGAGGTCTTATCAATAAATGAGGCCGTTAAACACCAAATTAAAAGAGAAGTTGATCAAGCAAAAATTCATCTAAAGGACCATGTCAATATTAAAGGACAGATTTTGGCTCTTCATGAGGACTGTGAATATTGCCAAATCCATTTTGAAGAGCAAAGGATTTTAAAAACGTGAATTTCTAGCGAGTTATTTTCGCTGTACTATTATAGATCTCTATGAAATATTGAACTGCAAAAACAAACTTCAAGGATGATTTATTCATCACTATGCAAAGATTTATCTGATATTATGCTCAGACTTAGTCAGGATAAGAAGGAAACACCTTTCTTATCCTTCTCTGCAGATATGCGCAGAAACAGATGTTGTTCGTTGCAAAATTAGGATTTGATACCCACACTTACATAATACATTGTCTACTTTGGAATATGATCTTTCGCTGCTTATTATCCAATCGTAGAAGTAGCGTAGTATACCAATCATCACCAATATACGGGGTCTGATAGTTACAGTATAAAGCAAATATATTCTTCCCCGAACTTGTCAATTTTCGGGGGAAATCATAGACCCTATTTTATAAGAGGATATACATACCAAAAATAGAGACTACTATCTCACAGAATGGTAGCTTGGGAGGGGGTGCCACAATCACGCTTACAGTGACAATATTGGAGCGTCCCCAGACTGTCTTCAAGCACAGAAGGAACAGTACTATATATCGAAGGACAAGGGGTTCTCATGACAAAAGGTGGATCAGAAATGGCAACATGGACAGGACAAGGCATGGCACATGTATCTAGTAATAAGAGGACAGATCGTGGATCTGTATTTTGTCGTACATCTTCAACTGGTAAACTTGTAGGTTTATTCGAATATGAAGCAAATTTAGAAGATGGAATTGCAGAAGGAAAGATATGGGAATGGAAATAATACCTTTCCTATCCAGAAGCTCGATATTAAAATAATTGCATACAATGCTTAAGAATTTTGTAGTTCCATAGCAACTAATGATTATAGATACAGAAGTAAAAAGAAGGTCAGCACCAAGCAGAACATTTGCAGCACTGATTGTTTCAATATCAATGCTCTCAACTGTGATTATGCTATCTGCTATGACAAATGATTCATTAGCTCAGCCATCTAATAACACTAATACTACAGCATCATCCTCTTCAGGTGGTGGTGGAGGCCAGGGAACAAAGGCTGCAGGTCTTAGCCTAAATTGCCAAGCTATAGCTTCGACGATAGGAGGAATAGTTGTTCCTAATCCTAGCAAGATATGTGATGTACTTATACCCAGACAAGCTCCTACAATAATTGGGCCAGACAACATGAATATGAATAAATTTTCAACAATAAATTCTATAGTAGAAGTTGGAGCAGTCTCTGATCTAATAGTAAAATCAAATGCCAGCAGTGGTGGTGGTGGTGGCGGCGGCACAAGTAATGGTGGACAAACCGGGGGAGGAGCATCATCATCAGCAACTGGCAATACAAGTTCACAGCAGGTATTTGCTATGGGGGAATTCTCATTACTCGATCCACAGCTAGTAACAATGGCTAAATCAACAGCAGGCTATAATTGGACTATAGCAGCGATTCACAACCATATGGTATTAGAGAAACCAAAAATGATGTTTGTACACTGGTCTGCTCAAGGAGATCTAAATACAATAACAAATCAAATAAAAAATGTATTATCGATACTTAGTAAAGTACCAAGCAGTAATGCCAACAGCTAAGAACATGAAGCATAGATACAAGGTTCAACAATCTTTTTTTGGCATATTTTTTATTTTATCTGCTTCTATATTTTCCAAGCTAACGTTACCACGATTATCTAAGGATTGGGTCTATTATTGTCCAGTAGACTTAAACTATCAGGAGGGCTGTGTGAATCCAATAATTAACCCTCCCAATGCCTCGATGTAGGATGAATAGTTCTCATAACATTTAACAACTTCTGGAGAATTATATATTAAATTAACATAAAGCAGTGGGGTTAGAGAACCCCGCTGCTGTGAGTATAGGTCTCCATAGGAACATTTTGGTGTTCTACCTACAGTATCAAACGTTCATATAGATTCCCGCCACTTGGATATATTAGCAGAGGAAAGGTAACTACCATAGACCCTTCTCTCTGTCCCGCTTATGGAACAGTACTGACTCACTGAAATGAATAATACTTTTTGGAGAATTATATGTGTAATTTCGCAATTGATGATGCTTGTCCACGCCAAAGTGAAGCTCCCTTTGCTTTAGCTAATCTATGGTAATCCAGATTAGCTAGTTTATAAAAACAGAATTTGAAAAAAACTAAAAAGTTATAAATCCGGTAAATATAGCCTTTTGTCCAATGTTTAACAAACATACAACAGCACTATATGCAGCAATCATTGCATCAGTAATTGTTGCCTCTGTATTAGTCGTTAGCTATGTACAGCAACAGGCATTAGCACAAGGTAATCAGACCGGTGGGGCTGCTGGTGGTACTAACCAGAGCAGCAGTAACTCAACTAGTAGCGGCGGTGCAGCAACTAATGGTACCACAACTAGCGCTAGCAGCGATCCTAACTTTTGGACAAAGATCTATTGATCTGAAAAATAGGAAAGGATGTGTTCTCTCAACTAACCCATTTTTTATTTATGAACATCTAAACTCATATTGCCCAAATTCTTATTATTATTATCATATTCGATCAAGGATATGTTAGGTGAACAAATAGGCGAAGGTAAAGGTAAGATGCTTAGTCAAAGAGTCATCGATGTAAGAGATGGGATTCCAAAGATGGAGGTTTCTTTCACTTCATCTGGCAAGTTTAAAGGCATAGAAGCTACAGAAGTAGCGACATATTCAACTACCCCTAGATCTGATGGAACGATATATGGCGAGGGTTGTGGAGTAGTGTTGACCAAAGATGGAAAGGAAACTGTTACATGGACTGGACAAGGGATAGGACGATTCGTTAGTCAAGGAAGAATCAGATTTGCGGGTTCACTGTTCTTTCGTACATCGTCATCAGGGCAGCTCGGCTTCCTGAATAATTCGGTAGGAGTATTTGAATATGAGTCAGATGAGCAAGGAAATAGCTCTTCTAGAATATGGGAGTGGAAATGATGCTCATTCTCAATCAGCGAATTTGAAAGTCATTATCATTACTAATACATCTGAGCTAGCTTAGATACAATTACAATAATTGTCAAAGACAGCAGCATTCAATACTATCAACGTCATATAGCTGGTCATCTGTGGAATACTGTATATAGCATGCTTGTACAATTCCATTCCTATTCAAATTATGTATGTTGCCCCCGAAATTTACCAAATAATTAGATCGGGGGATTTCCAATTTTTCGTCTAATGCCTCTTCTGTCATGATGTTTCTCGTCGTTGCTTTCGCCGTTTTTCTTTGTAGCCATCTCCTGGAGATGACAAATCAATAAGACTCATGGAGCAACTTTGAATTTGCTCTGAGGGAAGAAAACAGACTCCTCTTTCACAATATGTTATATGAATGCAAGGAAAATAAAGACTTGATCAGAGCTGCTAACTCAAAAGATGAATATTTCTCAGCGGAATCACTGTTTATGGCATTGATATTGCTGCAGCAAAAGACCATAAAAGAATTGATTGCCAAAGTATCAGAACGAAAAAAGAAGATCAGAAGATACAGGCCAAAGTTTAGCTTCGGTATAAGATTTTAGTCTAAATTATTTTTGGTTCGTTTAGATTGGAAGCATATCTTCAATATACTCATCAATATGTATTGTTTTTACACCTGGGTGCTTAGGACATTGCCATTCTTCAAAATGTGGAGGATCATATTTGATATAGGTGGTATGCGCATATCTTGTTAGTTCACGATACATCTCGCCATATTCTCCGCATTCACTGCATTCAAATACATTTATTATTATTTTATTGTCTATAATTTTAAAATCCTCGCCTTTATCTTCTTGATACCATGGTTCGAGTGCAAATGTCTGCGTAACAATCTGACATTGGATGTTTTTACATTCAACAACCATTTCATCCCTGTCATCAATAAGTGCTATGTTGCTGTTTCTATAGATATAGAATTCTTCGCCCCCACAGCCAGGACAGGTTAAGCGCTCGCCGTATTTTGAGGTAGCCATCAATTGTTGTTCAGCAGCAGTGGCGTCGTACATTGCTTCATAGGATCAAGCTATTATTATATTATTAATTAGTGCGTGAGCTGATTTTATTTCTGTTGTCAATAGGTAGCTGCAAATAATCTTCGTATACATTTAGTGATTATTTCTATTAATATTTACATGCACCATAATACTAGAGGAATCAGAATAGAAACCCTTATAGCTAAGAGTGTTTAGATGTATTATATTAGTATGGTCAGTACTACTAAAAATGATAGGACAGAGAAACTCGGAATTACATTGCCTAAATCATTGTTGCGCATAATTGACGGTAAGCGAGGAGACATTCCTCGCAGCACGTATATCAGAAGGGCTGTTGAAAATTACTTAAAAACTGGAGGAAGAAAAGATGTTTAGCTTTCTTAAGAATTGTACGCAACGTGTTTCTGAGCCATTAACCGTAAGAGAACGAGCCCTCAGAGTTTTCTCAAATATTGAAGGATTAGATGACATCAAGGAGATGATCCTAAGGGCACTAGAGTCTCCCGAAAGAGCCCACACATTGTTGGTAGGGCCACCCGCCTGTGCAAAATCCCTATTCATGTTACAGATAGAAAAATTTCTACGAACTAAAGTATATTTTGCAGAGGGAGCTAGCACTACTAAAGCGGGGCTACAAAAATTCATTGCAGAAAATCAAGATAAAGAAATCAGCATAATTGATGGGATTGACAAAATGCCCATGAAAGATCAGGAAGGTTTGCTAACATTGATGGAAAGAGGCGAATTTACTAGCACAAAGGTGAGAAACACACAAACTGTAAAGGCTAACATTGTAATGTTTGCAACGTCAAATAGTACGGAGCGACTGAGCAAACCATTGCTCAGCCGATTCACACTTTTTGAGATTCCAGAATACTCTTATCCAGAGTTCGAAGCGATATCAGTAAGAATTATTAAAAAACTACCCCAGAACACAGTAATACAGATAGCCTCATCAGTTTGGAAAATGGGGAGCAGAGATATAAGGGATGTTTTGAAGATTGCTAAATTATGTAATCACTCCGATACAGAGGATGATATAACGAGACTAATATTGATACATCAGAAGTATCGTAAAACAGGTAAGTCTGTCTATACTACCTGTCTAGAATATTAAAAACATAGAAACCATTTGCTCCCCGAATTTGATATTTAGGCCATTTGATCATACTGTATATTCTGATCCTGTCGGTAGAAATGGAAAGAATTTGAATGTAGAATTGACCGCAGCGAACGTAGGATGTACACTGCTGTCCAACCTGCAGCAACCATGAACCACGCAGCAAAAAACCATACAAGGGCGACTAGAGCCAGCTCTGCCATCTTCTGTCATAATCATTGACTCAATACACGCCTATAAGTCAAATACTCGGTCGTCTGTAGAATACTGCATATATTATGCTTGTAAAATTCCATTCCATTCCAATTCCAAATGACGGCCACTCGACGATGATCTGACGGTACATCTGACGAATACTTATAATGTTCAATAACAATATTCCATATTGTATATACCGCAGTTAACAGATGAGCGCACGCGAGGAAATGTGGTCAGAGAGTGTATATTGGGCTTCCCCCGAGATCAAATAGCTGAACATACTGGTATAGGCGCCGGTACTGTCAGCAGTATTGTAGCCAATTACAAAGCTAAGCTTGATGATCTAGATTTCGATTCAATTAGACAATTAGCTGTAGAGGCAAGACAGCTTGGTTGGAATTTCAAAAATAGGAGTGCGGAAGTACCACGCAAACATACCATTTTTTGCATAGAAACCCGAGTTCAATTGATAGTTGTTAATGTACTCGCTACTTTTCTTAGCAAATCTTCATTTTCGAATGGTTTATTCATAAAGCAATCTACTTCATAATCCGGATACATCTCTCTTAGTGCTTCGAAATATAGGGGGTAAGCAGTAATAAAACAAACTTTAGCATTATTGTCTATTTTCTTAATTTTTTCATATAACTCAAATCCATTCATTCTAGGCATCAGAATGTCTATAATCAAAAGATCATACAGTGTTTTGGGCTGTTTATTGTATTTTGAAATTACGTCTGCGGGATCATTGAATGTATCTACACAAGCATACCTATTTTGCTCCAAAACTATCTTTAAAGAAAAAGTGATATCCGGCTCGTCATCTATAACTAAAATCTTTTCCATTTTTCTCTTATTTGTCATGATTTTAGCACTTTTGTTCTAGTATTAGACCAATTTGAGATTACTTTCTAAAATTAAATAAAGATTAAACGTTAATAAATATAAGATTATCTCATATTGGCAATTATTTTGATGTTTCTCCTAAGATAAAACGTACAAGCATAGTCACTGTTCATCGCTAACTACAGCCGTTTTTTCGCACATCGCACATTTGGTAGATACTTCCCCTGTATTTATTGAAGCAACAGAGATGTATCGCACCTGTGTCTTACGGGCTTATCGCAACTATTTTTCCTATGTGAGTACAAGTCAATGTCCTTTACGTCACTTGAAGCTTGTAGGTGATGTCTGCAAAATGAGGGTTAGTACCTGGCGAAGTTAATGCATCTGTGGGAGTTACTCGAACGTTGTATGATATCGTATGCTCTCCAGGAGGCAATGGTTTCAGGAATACCCACCATCCCTGACTTCCTGAACGCCATGTTCCTGGCTTTAAAGGAAGATTGCTGTCAGGAGGTATTGTGAGATTAAATTAAATTCTGATTGTCTTTTATTGGATCAATATCTATGGCATAATCTTTTGTAGGTTTAGCAAAAACAGATGACAGTAATACGACTATAATTATTAAGGTTGCACCACCAACAGATGCCAGTATAATCATATTATGCATTATTACAATT
>JBKPMK010000087.1:0-3922 GCA_046732115.1 Thermoproteota archaeon | reverse complement strand
AGTTGCAATAATAGTTGCAGTCGGAATAAAGGAGGTTGGAACGCTGTTAGTAGGGGCAGTAGTGATAGTTCCAGCTGCTGCAGCCAAGACTATCAGCACTACACTCTCTCGCTATTCTCTCATGAGCGCTATCTTTGGCCTAGCCAGTGCAACATTAGGTGTGGTGTTATCAAGCTACGTGAATCTGCCTGCAGGCCCACTTGTTGTAATTGTGGGAACGGCTATCTTCGCTGGAGGTTTTCTTACAAACCTCCTATCAAAGAGACTTAAGAGCAAGAGAGCATCCGCACAAATGCATCACGCTTGATGTGTGAACTTAATAACTCTCAACAACAATAAGGATGATTACCAACCAAGTGATAAACATACAGTATTTTAGACTATAATAATACACCGCTCAGTTAATGTTTTTGATACGAATCAATGAGTTGTGTCAATGCAACGTCAGCTAAGACTAGAGCATATCATCTCTTTTGCTGATGCTATTTTTGCATTCTCTATAACTTTTATGGCAATCACAATCAATATACCAAATTTAGCACAAAACCTTACCCAAGCACAAGTTATTGACAAACTCTTAGAATCAATTTCAGAATTTGAGATCTATACTATTAACTTTTTTATGATAGGTATTTACTGGATTGCATATCATCAAATCTTTAATCAAATAGTAAATTCTGATACGGGCTTTAACATGGTTAACTCTAATATTCTTATTTTTCATAACACTTATCCCACTTGCTACTAATGTGGAAATGGGTTTTGGCTATCGCTGGAGCATTGCTAGCAATAACTTGGCTGCATGCTAAAGAGTAAATTGACAGATAAGGATCTGACTCCAAGAGAAGTACATAATATTTGACTAGAGGTTAATGTTCCTACCGTAGTATTCTTATTATCTATTTTGGTTTCCTTTGTTGAACTGCAAGCTGCATATTACTTTTGGATAGTAATAATACCTGCCAAGATAATATTGCATAAGAGATATCCTTCTTAATTTTCTATAACAAGCCGGAGTTGCTGTCCAATACTACTACCATAGGTCTCGGCCAGGCGATTGTATATCAAAATATAAATATAGACTTAGGCACCTGATAGTGACTGTTCTACGAATTTCTGGTAGGCTTCTTTAGGTGCAGCACCCACTGTCCTTGCAATTTCTTTTCCAGCTCTGAATAATAATAATGAAGGAATTGACTTAATTCCATATTTCATTGCAATTTCTTGGTTTTCATCAACATTTAGTTTTGTTACTTTTATTTTTCCATTCATCGTACGCGACAATTGTTCTACAGCAGGACCAACCATTCTACATGGACCACACCATTCAGCCCAAAAGTCCACCAAAACCGGTAAATCAGACTTTAGCACATCGTTATCCCATGAGTCAGTTGTGATGTGTATTACTCCTTTGCTTTTGCTTTGGCTCTCCATAATGTTTTTAATATATACATAACCCTATTTGAATAATGTGTTCGAATAATTACAAATAAGCTTGTATTGACATAGTATAGCGCATAGCATTACTCTGGTCATATGAGCATACATAAAAGTCATGCTCCAAAAGATTTAAAGCAAAACCATTCCAATAATGTCTCTAACTGATGGATGAGTAGTATTGAACTCATTATATACGATATTATAAGTGTTCGTTGGATCTCCATCAGCGTCATCAATGGAATTAGAATTGGAACGAACGTGTATAATGGTGGTTTTTGATTGGAAGAATTGAAAAAAGACCATGCTAATCCTGTAGATGTTACTCAACCTGAGGCGCTGCTGATTGAACTTGCTGCAAAAGTGTGATTAGAACTAAATGTCTCCAAACGAACCGTCACTATATCCTCGCAACAGCCCTTAGTATATGCATCGAATAATGATATATTACAACGACTAGAATGAACAAAAGACTATCACAGCAATTCTATGATCTGATGTTAACAATAAGAGTCCCAGGGAAACCATTGAAAAATATATAGTAGATGTTAACATCCGCTTAACATACAATATTGAATAAGTATCATATACATAATTGATTAAATAATGCTTCATCTATAGAAGACAATGTTTAACTGATGGTAGAAGGTAAAGGTCCAATAGCACGTAGAGAAGAAAGCAATTGTCAAATGAATCAATAGACGAAAATAGTAAAAAGAAAATTTTGCTAGTAGATGACGAGCTAGATAACTCTTCAATATTTAAGATAGCTTTAGAAGATAATGGATTTCATGTTGATACCTACAATGATCCTGAATTGGCTCTGTCTGCTTTCGAGTCAAATTACTATCACTTGCTCCTGTTAGATATTAGAATGCCAAAAATGGATGGATATGAATTATATGCTAAAATAAGAGAGAAGGACGATAAAGTCAAGGTCTGTTTTCTTACTGCATCTGAAAGATACAAAGAAGAACATATACCAAGCTTTCTGTCATCTGGGTCTACGGGTTGTTTTCTTATAAAACCAATAACAATAGATGATCTGGTCAAAAAAGTAAATGAGATGATTAAGCAAAAATGAGTGCGCTACTTCTGATGTATGAAATAGCTAAAAATAATTCTGATTCTTTTGGAGGAAGTATTCTAATTGTAGACGATGATGCCGATATCGCTTCATCCTTCAGCATTGGTTTAGAAGATGGCAGCTTTGAAGTATACACCTACAATGATTCATTAGATGCACTATTAAATTTCAAACCGAGCTCAACTAATATACGTCAGGAATGTTCCTAAGGTTAATATTATCTGCTGCTCTTTGCTCATATGACAATAATAAATACACTTTGTGCCTGTCTATCCTTAGCCGCTGCACAACCTACAGCGCTATTCTACTGCTTTCCAACCAGCACAGGCTTTGCTAGCTGATATTCTTTGTCGCTTAATAGGTTTGAATGGCAATTGGATGTATGTCTAAGACCATGGAAGTATCTTTGGATTCATCACTACTTTGGTATCTGTTGCTCCAAGTTTCAAGTCTTCTACTGCTGGTTCACAAATATTACTTGATTGTGCTATAGGCGAACCTGCGTTAGGAGTTCCAATCATTATTATATTTGCAATACCGTTTTCCTTAATTCATTCTGATTAATTTACATTAATTTGTGGGTGTGACCATGATTTGTACTGTTTTGCTGTCACTTAAACCATCTTGATCTGTAACTGTCAATCTAAATAACATTGTCGTATTGCTACGTACGCTTGGTGCGGTAAATCTAGCTTGTGATGCATAATCTCCGTTTAATGTTACCAGAGGACCAGATATCTGTTCCCATTTAAAGCCAATAGGATCACCATCAGGATCATGACTTGAACCTCCGTTAAGTGTTACATATGTACCCGCATTCACTAGGAGGTTAGCAATACTGCGATAATTACCTGCAGAATCAGATAGTTGGTACTTGCCATTTTCTGATGGTAGTGGTGCTATGTATGGAGAGGATTGTGATCGTGAAAGTGATGACATAACAGGTTGATCAACAGAAGTAATCTTGATTGTGCTTTTTGGGCTTGAATTTGAAACTAGAGTGTTTGCATTGGTTGCATTATTCGTGTTGATATAGATGGAAGAATCATTACTCGGATATGCTGATGGTGATGACTGCGAAGATGGTTGTTGGAGATTATTATCAACGTTAGCGTTGTTACTATTATTGCCAAAAGAAGCAATGGTACTAGAAGATGTTGGTGATTGTGAAGGTTGTTGCTGTTGCTGTTGCTGTTGTTGCTGTTGTTGTGAGGATGGTGGTATTATTGATGACGATGGTGATGATGGTGCTGCTGCTGGTGATGATTGTGCTGCTGCTACTGTTTGCTCCAATAAACCTATTATATTATCTCCACCTGAAGCTGCATATCTTGCTATGTCTGTTGTAACTTTATTGACATCTTCTATATTACCAGTAGCTTGTTCTTTTGCAAGAAA
>JBKPMK010000086.1:0-2003 GCA_046732115.1 Thermoproteota archaeon | reverse complement strand
ATGTCCAAGCGGATCAATGTAAAGATGGATATTATTTTTGGGAGCCAGCTTATAACAGTGAAACAACCATTGTTATACAATCTACCATACAAAGAAGTTGAAAGGCGAGTATCTTCAATTCAACTTTAACAACTTCATTACGTCTAATGACTATAGTTGATGTTCTTTAATTTTAGGAGCATGACTTTCTGACCATTTTCTTCCTCTAGCTGCAAGTAATTCAAAATTCTCTCTAAACCTAGGATAATTCCACTCTTTTCTTATGCCATATATAACTGACTTAGTCATTTCCCATTCTGTTTGTACATCGCCATATCTATCAAAATACAAGTTATCATCTAGAAAGCCATATTCTATTAATACGCCTGCCAATTCAAATTTGGATGTAAACCTTTCAAATAATTGAGCTCCCTTACTTCCTTGCGGATATTTATCTCTGAATTCTTCATAGTTTTTTGTTTCTTTGTATTGTCCCCAAAACCATTCCGTTGCTTCGAAATCATAACTTGTATTGTATATCTCAGCTACCTTTAACAACATGTTGATATCATCTCTAGTGGCTGTTGATGCGATTCCTTGTCTTGTTTTTCTTGCTTTATTCTTTTTAGAAGACAATGATAATCTTTTGCTAGCTTTTGCCATAGTTTGTAATTACCACAATATATGTAAATAAACTCGTTGTTATAACATAACGTTAGATTGGAAAATATAGAAACAGAAAAAATAAAAATTTGCCAAAAAAACAAAAAAAGATTGTTGAACCTTGTATCTCTGTTCTCAGCTGCTGCCATTACTGCTTGGTACTTTACTAAGTATCGCTAATACATTTTTTATTTGATTTGTTATTGTATTTAGATCTCCTTGAGCAGACCAGTGTACAAACATCATTTTTGGTTTCTCTAATACCATATGGTTGTGAATCGCTGCTATAGTCCAATTATAGCCTGCTGTTGATAATTATCTTGGGGTCGAATTACTCTATGTTTTTTAGCTCTAAAACTAATTCCCTTGCTGAATCAAACTCTGAATTGTCTAGTCCTATCTTAAAATTATTCACGATATTGCTAACCGTACCTTCTCCAACGTTATTATCGATAGCGATTTTGGCCCTAGAATCGCCAGCTAACCATTGTTGTATGACGATTGTTTTAATTGATGCGTCTATAGACGGTGGCATATACACTAATATAGAATATTCTTATAGAAGATTATAAGTATTAGTCAAATGTATGTCAAATGTTAGACAGACCGCTGTCAGATGGAATTCGGAATGGAAATGGGATAACATATAGGTACGTTACAGGCTATTCCACAGAAGCTAAATAATATAATTCGTGGAAAAGGATATCCTTTTTTTCCTGCTGATATCTTTGTTCTGGAGTCGTCCTTAATTCTCGTTTCAACGCATAGTCTAATTCGTCCATCGTGACAGTAGTATCATAATCTGATGGTTTATGATGTCCTTGCTGTTCTAACTCTTTCCATTTCTCAGCTCTAACATGCATATAGTACAAGAACCTGTTAGGTGTCGATCCTATGTCCAGATAGTATTGATCATCGTACTTGTCTATCTTATAGATATCATTGTCATCATAGTTACTGTTGCCATTGGCAGAAGAAATGTTATCGAGTCTATCTACAGTCAAATATTTTATGTCCCTGCTTATAGTTGAATTATCTGTATTGAGTTCTTTAGCTATTTCATAGGCCTTCAATCCTCTAGTTAGCAAAGTCCAAAGCTTCTGTCTTCTTTCATTTATGACTAGTGGAGTTTCTTCAAGTTGCGTAACATTGCATATAACCACGCTTAAAGCTAAAACTTTTTTGCATATAGTCTGTTTGTCAAAATAAGCTTAAAATTGTAGTGCATTCGTATTGGTTCGGCTAATAAGTATGTATTTATAAATCTAAAAATATCCATGTAGTATACGAAAACGATTTCTCTCCTTTCTCCCAGACCTAAAGTAAGTAGGAAATTAGCCGTTACGACTTTAGGAGTCATG
>JBKPMK010000085.1:0-8798 GCA_046732115.1 Thermoproteota archaeon | reverse complement strand
ATCAGAAGATGTAATCTTTCCTTTTCCCATTTGAAGTGGAGTTGTTATAGGTTGACCATTTTCTCCTGATTTACCTTTGTGAATATGAGCCATCATAAATCCTTGTAGATTCGTAGTAGATAGGTCATAGTTTATTTCTTTCCCATCAGAGCTTAGTTGGAATTGAGCGGTGCCTGTTGCTTGTGTGTTTACAGGGGGTACTTCATCTTTGCCACTTAGTTTAGCTGTATAGGTTTGCGATTGTTGTTGTGCATAAGCTGCTATTGTCAGTGGCTGTTGTGGTATAAGGATAGCCATACTAGCCAAAGATGCTAATACTAAAGACGACATAATAGCCATAACTTTTAGGCTCGTCATCCTTGTTGTCTCACTCATTAGCCTTGAATAGGTAGAACACATATTTTATAATAGCAGCTTGGAAATTCTGAAGATTCAATACATATTATATTTCCTATTTTGTGATGTTAGTTTTAGCCTTGTCTGTCTGTTCATAAATAAAGTATGGGATGCATATAGAAATAATGCTATGATTGTGGCCAGCTATCCGTATACATAAGAACTCACCAAACATGATTTATTCATTCAGTATGCTAAAGGGAGAAAAGGCGTTAACGGTTCTTGGCTGTCGATTTACTGGCTGGAAATTTGTATGTTCTAGATGATATGACAGGTATATGCACATGGAGTTGCAAAGACGATGAAGTAATCAGCAAAAGCCTTCACTTTTACCATAGCCTTTTTTGGTTGCAGAACTAAGTAACTGATTTATAGAACAAACTCAACTAGCTTATTGCTATCAAATACCAAGAATTTGATAGCTATCAAACATTAGGATAATGGAGGTCTAACAACCTTCTTTATCCTATCCTACTATGTTTACTGCGCAATATTAAAGAGCTGTTCCAATCTCACGCTTGACATTATAACAACAAGACATTATCACAACTAAGGCGCTTCGCATTTGCATATTCTCATATTCTAATATATACCTGTAATGCAATTCGACAAAAGACAACAACAATTGACATATGATTCAAAGCAGGAAAAGATAATAGATGAGTGGGGTCCTGAAAAAATATTGCAGGTTTATGATCCTGATACCGATATGAAAGGAGTTTTGGTTATTGATAATACATCCACTGGACCTGGAAAAGGCGGAATACGATTTGCTGACACAGTAACACCAACAGAGATTTTTAGACTAGCCAGAACTATGACATGGAAATGTGCTGCTGCTGGTTTGCCATTTGGTGGAGCAAAGGGAGGTATTATTGCTAACCCAAATGAAGTTGACAGAGTATCTTGGATGAAATCATTTGCAAAAATGATTAGACCATACTGTCCCGCGCAGTATATTGCTGCTACTGATATTGGGACGACTGAACTTGACATGGCTGTTTTCGCACATGAAATAGGTGACATGCGTGCATGTACTGGAAAGCCCGCAGAACTAGGCGGAATTCCTCATGAACTAGGAACCACTGGTTATGGAGTGACTTCAGCACTAGAAGCCTCCGTCGAAGTTCTTGAAGAACTAAAATCGTTGCATGTATCAAAAAGACAAATTAGAGTTTCAATACAAGGCTTTGGAAATGTTGGCTCATTTACTGCCAAATTCCTAGATTCATCTGGAATCAAAGTAGTTGCCATAAGTGATGTGTCCGGATTTATTTACAATAAAGATGGTCTGAATATTCCAAGACTGATGAAAGATATGAAAGGAAAAACGAGATTTTCAGATCTGAAGGGTTATGATATATATAACAAAGAAGGGATATTTGAAGTTGATTCAGACATATTTATCCCTGCAGCTATAGGTGATGTCATAACTGACAAGACAGCATCAAAATTACTCGAACACAATGTAAAAATTGTTGTTGAGGCAGCAAATCTTCCAACACTACCAAACGCTGGTGAATATCTACACAAGAACGGGGTTTGGATGATCCCGGATTTTATTGCAAACGCAGGAGGTGTAATAGGATCATTTGTTGAATATCAAGGTAGGACAGAAAAAGAAGCTTTTGAACTTATAAAATACAAAATAGTAAAAGCCGTAAGAAATATACTTACAGAAGCCATTGTTAGACAAGAGAACCCAAGAACTCTGGCCATAGAAATGTCAAGACAGGTTATTTATCGAGCTATGCTGCTGAGAAAAGGTGCAATCAATGTTGCAAGGGAGGCCTTTGAAAGACGTGATAATGTATCAGTGTAGTTACATTAACTGAAGATGCTTTATAATATGAGTCTTAACATCTTCTAGATCATCTGCAAATGTTCCATTTCCTATGCATGATTATGGTGTTGTAAAGTTATAGGTCCTGGTTAACTCTGACGTAACATAGGTCATGACTCTGCAAACTTATTCCATTCAAATATCTTCTGTCCGTCAAGTGCCAAATGGCAACGAGTTAAACATTGCTATCCATGCATTATAATTGCTGATTATCATGTGTACTAAAGTGAAGTATATCACTTTGAAGCTGACTGTAATAATAATTAATTATCAGAGGCGATGTTATTAAATATCTCGTACCGTCCATCTCTAATGCAGGGTAGCAAGGGGAGAATTTTAGAGCAGACGGTACGAGAGGAACAGCTGATTTGGTTTGCTTCCCTAATGGAGTATAGTATAATATGATTTTCTGGATTATTAGTATTAGATAACCAAGTTAACCAAGACTTTTATGATCTTACTGATACGATCTGTTTTATCTGTCAAGCATTACCCGCTTTCTACCGTTGTAGTACAGGGTGAGTTAATTAGGGTGGTTCATGCTAACCTTTAGCTTCTTAATTTTTCATATTTGGCATCTTCTTCCAGTTCTAGTGGGACTATAATCCCATAATTTTTTAGACCTTTTTTGTCTTATTTTTTCTTGGAAGATGCTGACGGTCAAGGTGGAACTGATAAAAGCTGCAGAGTACAAGTTCAGGAAGAACTACAGTTATGGCACCAGTAACAAATGAGATAAATATTGATTTGGGTGATCATGCAGTTAGAGCGGTCCAAAAGAAACTTGTACGATTTAGATTTTAGTACGAGATTTTTATCTGCTGTTATATAGAAAGTCTGTTTATTAAAATGAAGAAAAAGATGTCTTTAAAGCTAAGTCAGTTGTTGTCTATCGTAGACGTTTTTCTTGATGTATTTACTCGGTTTTTTGCTGGAGCCTTATACTGTAATTGAAATAGCCCAACTACTAATATAGCGCTCAATTTAATTCATACATATCTATACATGTACTGGAATATCTTCCTTTTTAGTATTAATGCAAATAATTGGTTCTAGTATAACGAAATTCTGTTGGTTCTTCTTGCGGCATATCCGAGACTGATATTACAGGCTATCTTAAATATGAAGTTGATAAACAGTAGATCAGCTTATTTATTTTTTTTGACTTCAAGGTAAATTGCTTTCAACGGTAAGTGATAATGCGATGTTTCCGAATTTGATTTTTGTTGTCAGTTGTTTCCTCCTGTTCTTGGAGTAAATTTGGCAGAGAGGCCGAATTTACAATTGCAATTTATCTCAAGCTTAGAGGATGGAGTATACAACTGTCCAAAGGAAGCAGAGGGCCTGCGGACATTATTGCTACGCGTAATTCAACAGTCTGGCTAATACAGGTAAAATCAAGCAATACAATTCCAAAGTTAAAGGGTTATGAGGTAAAAAGACTCAGAGAAATGGCTGACATCTCTGGCGGGCTAGCTGTAATTGCTATTCTGAGGCCAGCGTTCGTAGGAAATCCGAACAAGAATTCAACGTCTTTAGAAGGAGATGAGATCAACCTTGGGAGATATTCAATATTTTTTTATTCGCTTGATAATTGGAAAGCAATAACACCTAGCCAATCTTAATGAATTCCAACACCACATTTGGACATGCCTTAATCTGGCAGTACAGAACGAACTTTAGAATAAAATGAATAACAGCGAATAAATTACCCACCAACTATTACCATAACGTCATCATTGGGATTTACACATCTATACAGTAAGGGTTTAATATGTCCAATAATTGCAGTAATAATGATCAGGAGCCAAAATGTCTTCCGTTGAGGTTATTATTAATGCATTGGCTGAACTTGAAAAAGATATTGATAATCTCAATTCAAAAATTGAGGAAATGAAAAAGCGAATATTAATTTATTCCAACGAGCAAATTGAAGATTTGAAACAACAGACAATTTCTATTGCGAATGAGGAAGCGAAAAGGATCGTAGATATTGCAAAGAAAGAAGCTGAAGACGAATCCTCTTTGATTACTAAGGAAGCAGATAACAGACTCTCAGATATCAAAAAAAATATCGATTCTACTCTTGACAGGGCGGTAGATGAAATTGTCAACATGGTTTTGAGGGAAACTGGTTCTTCTCAAGTACAAAAGAATAGTAATAGTAATAACATTTCAAAAGCAGATGAGGTGATATCAAAGAAAGCAAGAAACACTTCTCGAAAGGAATCTCAAAGAAAAGATGAGTCAAATAAATAGTCAATCCATACTATTGATAGATAATATGGTCGGTTAAAGTAACTTACTATTACGACTAAAAGAACAAAGTCCTTTTCGCATATTATGAGACTAGCATATTATAGACGCCTACAAAAGTACAGGACAAATTGTTCCTTAACTGATTTACTAAGTTTGACTCTAATAATACTCGATTAGAACAATGATACAGAATAAAAGCATTGTCATAAACTGCCAGTTTGGAAAGTAGCAGTTTTTCAGCTAATATCGTCATCATCCTTTTCAAGGCTTTGGAAGAGCTTAGCCAACCGTTTAAGCTCATATGAAAGACCATAGTAATAATTTTATTCGTACTTTTATTAGTCGGGCCATAAGTACCCATCACAACTATCTTGGATAGGTTACCGGTAAGAGATATACAAAAAGTACAGCATGAAACTGTATTGATCATGCAGGGAGGCGGATCTCTTGGTGCATATGAATGCGGTGTTTATAAGACTTTGGAAAAGCATGGTATAGAATTGGACATTGTCGCGGGAACGTCTATTGGGGCTTTAAATGCTGCAATTATAGTAGGTAGCAAGTCAGATAGTCCAGCGCGAGATCTGGAACATTTCTGGCTTACATTAGCACAGAATACAGTTCCATCATTTTTGCCAGACAATATCAGATCTATATGTGCTGCAATGTTTGCAGCTACCTATGGCAATTCCAATGCATTTGAACCAATTTGGTTTTCTCCGTATGCAATATACAATTACCCTTCCTCAGCTTCTTCTTCTGCTTCCTCACCCAGTTATGCAATTCCTCATATGTATGATATTATACCATTGAAAAAGACACTAAGTAAATTCATTGACTTTGATAAGATAAACAATTACAATAGGACTACTGTTACTACCAATAGCAAGGCTACAGATGAAAAAAGAAGAACAACAGTGACACCAAGACTCATTGTAACATCTACCGATATTCAAAGGAGTGAATCTGTTACTTTTGATAGCAAATACACGAAAATAGATGCAGATCACATTGTCGCTTGTGCTGGATTTCCATTTTATGGCATTGCATGGACGTATAAGGATGGCAAATATTTATGGGATGGCAGTCTTTTGAGCAACACACCATTAAGGGAAGTAATAGATGCATCTCCAAAAAATGATAAAAAAGTGTACATAGTTAACCTATTTCCTAGATATCAAGAAGACCTCCCAGAGAATATATTGGACAGTTGGCACAGAGCCAGAGACATAATCCATACGGACAAAACAGACCACAATATCCGCATATCCAAAGTAATTTCAAGATACCTATCGCTCATGAGGCAAATGCATGATCTCCTAAATAATGTTCAGATTGAAGAAGGTATGAAAGAACTGTATTTTGAAATTGAGAGGGAATACCATAAACTTGCAGGAGATCGTGGCGCTATAATTGAGGAAATAACAAAAATAGAAAGGACTGAAGATATACATTTTATCTTTGAAGATGCTGATTTTTCAATTACGACTATTAAAAATCTAATAAAGCAAGGTGAAGAAGATGCTGAGAATGTGATATCTCAAAAGGACAAGTCGACTGAATAAGTATGATCTCTATTGCCCGCATATATGACTAATTTAGCCTTCAGTTGTTGACAATATCCATAAATACAATGAACCTTTTACTTACGAACCATGAGATTCCTAATACATGCAAAGATTCCTACAGAAGATGGAAACAAAATGGTACAAGACCCAAACTTTTTGAAAAAGCTTGAAACTTATATAAACAAAGTCAAGGCTGAAGCAACATATTTCTTTGAAGCGAATGGCAATAGGGTGGCTGCCTTTATCGTCGATATCCAGAATACAGACCAAATACCCATCTTGGTTGAACCACTGTTTAGTGGAATGGGTGCTCATGTGGAGTTACATCCAGTAATGAGTCTTGATGACCTAAAGAAGGGAATACCACAAGCAGTAGTTGAAATAAACTCGTACCGCTACTAAAAGCTTAATGAATAAAATAATTACTGTGATGGTTGTAATCTTAACAGTCTGAAACTTCCAGAAGCTAATGGGCAAGAAAGGGGTAATAACAGGCGTTATTTTAGGAATAATCGCCTCAGTAAGTTCATGGCAGAACGTGCAAAAGGCGACAAAGGGAAAAGTCGTGCGTTGAATTCAAAGCGACTATAGCGGACCTAAAACGAGCCGGCTCAATTAGCGGCCATCAACGACCATGAACGATGAATGAATGAGCATCATGACTTTTGTGTGATCGTTTTTTAATGGTGTTAAGGCCAGTCTTCTAAAGAGTAACCAAGATCAACTATCATAAATAATACATCACAACAAAAATATTGTTACATACAAATGCCTTCCCCATACGCTTCCTTGACATCTGCATGAAAATATTGTCAGCTTTTCTAGTTGCAGCAATAGAGCGATTATACAGAATACTCCAATAGCAATGGAACTGAGCAAAGCATTATTCAATTTAGAATATGATTTGACCTGTGTAATTACTAACTTTTAGTATTCCTTAACTCCGTTAATTAACAAAGTTACCTTGTAAACTATCCATGAGATTTTGGCAGATAAAAGAAATAGCTTCTTCTAGCCAGAAGGACCAACTGCTGGTGGTGGTGCTTGTGCTCCTGTTGTCATATTTGAGGAGTTTGAATGAGGTTGTACTGTTACTGGAACACCACATATCTTTGATTCAGTTGCATTTACGGATTTATCATTAGGATCACGTACCGCTGCTTTTTGTTGTGGCGTTAAGGCTGTTATGTTTACTTGACCATGAGCAATACGAAAGTTTCCAAGTTCTGTTATTATGATAGCTAACACTATACTAGCGGCTATAATTGTGGTTATATACATGATGCTAAGAGATATATTTTGTAGGTTAATAGTTCTCATATCTTTTCGCTTAAATATTACTGCGGATAAATGAATCACTTAAAACTGACTTAACATAGTTAGCCTAGAATTAATTCGTTAATACATAATAAATGATCGATGAGAATATTTATACCTATTTCAGATGTATTCACTGCTCTCTTCGTTAGAGTCCTTTTATGTAGAGATAATTGCTCCTTTCATCATATCCAAGGTCAGACATAGTCAACACTTTAAATCCTTTATCATGGAGATATTTCATTTCTGCAGCAAATAAATTTACATCTGTACTGGTGATTGTTCTATTGTTGTCAATATCGTGATATCCTATAATAGGAACTGCATTTATTATTCCATTTTTGTTGTACTTACTCTGACTGTCTACCAATTCAACAAATCTACTGAATATTTCAGTGTCGTTGTACGAGTACCGCTTATCTAGAGCATTATGAGTTCTTTCTTTGATATCGTATCTATTTGCATAATTTAGCGTTCCGTTATCTGAAAATGTTCTACAATCAATTTGTTGTTGTCCTTGTTGTTTCCAGCCATCGCAATGCAAGAACATCGGCCCAGTCACAAAGCCTCCAATAGAAAGATCATAATACTTGGCAATAGTATTGATTACAGTTGCATTCTTTGATCCTCTGCCATGCGGAGGAGAAAATATGGTTGGATAGACTCCAAGATGATCGTGAAGGCACTGCTTTGATCGACCTACTTCATATTCTAAGGCGCTAGTAGATAGTTTATCTAGAACCTTATGTGAAGTAGAGTGGGATTCTACATCGTGTCCCTCTCTGTACAATTGTGATATATCCTGCCATGTCATACGTGTAGCGTTTGTGTTTGCCCAGTTACAAACTATAAAGAAAGTACCCTTAAATCCATATTTATCTAGAATCGGCTTGGCATTTATGACTTGGTCCTTTTTGTCATCATAGAAATTTAGAAGGACTACTTTTGGGACTATACGGCTGCTACTATTGTCATTAGCAGAGTTATCATTGTTATTAATTTGGTTTTCTGTCATTGTTGCTTGTTGATTTGCAAATGCTAGTTGGTTATCATCATAAGATAAAGCAGGCAGTAACGTAGAAATAATAATTGTAAACAATATGGTCAAAGTAATTGAAAAATCAAAGTAGGTTTTCCGCAAAGCCAATTGGATCAAAGTCACGATCTTATTTGAAGTTAAAGTAACTATGTTAAGATATCACATTAAAGTATCCCACATTCCTAAGGGTCTGAACTTTAAACTATACTATGCTTACAATGCGTACAATATCCCTTATTAACAACTAAAATGCATGAGGTAACTTCAGCCATACAAAATGATAATGTTCACCATCGGCATGTTTGTGTTTACCGATTACTTGATGGTTTTTTGGAAAGTCTGAGTCTATTGGCATATTCTTTCCCTTTCTATCTCC
>JBKPMK010000084.1:0-3375 GCA_046732115.1 Thermoproteota archaeon | reverse complement strand
AATAACAATTTTACCATCAAAGAGTTTTGATACAGATAGTAAATCCTGCCTTCTTCTCCACGGTATTGCAAGTAATATTACCTCACCAAATTTTATTGCATCCTCCACAGTGTTAGCCATAATATTTGGACCAACTGAATTTACAAATGATTTTAGAGATTCTGGTCCCCGTGAATTGCTAATTGCCACCTCATGACCGGCTTTTGTAAGCAACTTAGCTGTGGTCCCACCTATATTTCCTGATCCGATAATTCCTATTTTCATATTTGATTTTTCTTTGCTAACTATATTTTTGTAATTATATAAATTGGAAAGTTAATGTGTAGTTAGCTGGTTACCATTATGAAAGCTGATATAGAACATTCAGCCACACCCTTTCAGTAATCGGAGCCAAATACCTTGGTAAGCTTTGAATACCTCTTGTATGTATTCTTGGTTACGTCACTTTAGTTCTATGACATTTCTTGCAATGTCTAACGGTGCTACCATTTTGAGGGCATATGGTTTTGTTTTGTACTGGTTCAACCTGTGTATGCACTTTTTTGGGTTTCAGAGTGCAAGAGATTATGCTGCAAGTCGTATAATTGCTGGCAAGTGTTAGTCAAGGATAACCTTGAGTAATGCGATAATTACTAGGCATTTACAATATATCAACTGGCAGACATAGTCTAAAACAGAAAAAGTCTCATTATATATACAAGTATGAATAACCTCCTTTAATGATGATGATTGTATATGCTTTATGATGTAGGAAAGTTTGTCGTCGTTTCATTAAGTGTATTAATATTTGCCATTTTCTCTGCGTGGTTGTACTTTTTAATTTACACAATAATATCCTTCAAACGTGTGCCAAAATTAGGATCTGTAGATAAACAAAATCAGCAACAATATGATGCCGTTTTTACCTTCGGAAATAATGGATATCCCAAAGTAAGTGTAATTCTTCCTGCACGAAATGAAGAAAAATATATTGCAAAATGTCTTGATAGCTTAATTAATCAAAGCTATCCTAATTTTGAAATAGTAGCTATTAACGATTCCTCGTATGATAGAACAGGTGAAATAATTCAAGGATATGTCAAATTAAACTCCAAAGTAGTAGTAGCAATTAATGCAAAACCGAAACCTGAACAAGAAGAATGGACTGGAAAGAATTGGGCATGTTATCAAGGTTATCTAAACTCAAAAGGAGAGATATTGCTCTTCACAGATGCTGATACAATACATTCACGGTATGCAATGTCCTTAGCAGTAACATACCTGACAAAACAAAATCTTGATGCTCTTACGGCAATACCAAGGATATTATCAGAAAATAACATTTGGATAAAGACAATATTGCCAATACTTTGGACTCTTTCCTATGCAAAGTATTCTGCATTATGTGCAAATAATCCAAAAAGTAAGATAGGATATTTATTTGGAAGTTTTTTTATAATAACTAAAAAAACCTATGAAGCTGTTGGTACTCATAAAGCAGTGAGAACCGAAATTGTAGAAGATGGTGCTTTAGGGAGAAAAGTAAAGCAAGAAAAATTCAAACTGAGAGTGGTTCATGGACAGAAATATATTGAAGCAATATGGGCAAGAGACTTTAATACTCTATGGCACGGGCTTCGTAGATTGATGATTCCTTTGTACCAAATGGAAAGAGCCACTGCTTTCCTTATGACTATTTCTTCATTCCTTCTGTTATTGTTTCCCTTTATCGTACTACCATTTTTTGTGTTGTTTGGTATTACTATTCATTCTTCAATGGATAGTTATTATCATTACTACTCTGCGCAGGTATATGATTTCCTACTGTTAGTTGATGTGATGACTATAATTATCTTGTTTCTTACTAGTATCCTACAATCAAAGTATACCCTTTTTCAAAATAGTATATGTGCTCTAGGTTCTCCCTTAGCTGGCGCAATCATCTTTTTTGCATTTATATCATCAATTCTTGATGCTCCTAAGAAAAATGCTATTAATTGGAAAGACAGGCAATATACTATCAAAGAAAGTGAATGATCCTGTTACAATACATTTGTAGAAGGATGTGTACAGAACATTCCTAATTGAACAAAGAAATGTTAACGCAATAGATCAATAGATGTGTCTTAAGTTATTAAAGATATAAAACAGGTAGGAAATATAATTGATAACTATGAGCAATTAGTCCTTCACACTAGGTACTCACAAATTCAAACAACATGTATGAATCAATAGCCTATCTTGCTAATGTAGTTAAAAAATGCGCTTCCTGATTATTCTTCTGGATTTGTTCAATTCATATTGGACTAGCATAATAAGTGTAGCAATAGAAGTAGGTTCTGAGGTATTTTAGATATATTGTAAAATAAAGTGTATAAGGGCTGCTAAATCACTAAGATATACATTGAAAATACTATAATAGGTGAATACAGAAGGCATATTGGTAAGAACGTGGCTGATACGATTTGTAGGTCATGCGGTTCAGAAAAAGTGCATGTCAAATTTTTGATTTATCAGACTTACCAGACTTGCCTATTGGGAATCACATATATCACATACATTAAATAGAGCTTGCTAAGACAGTGACATTTTATCAAGAATCATCTGAAGCGAGTCATAAGGTGAATCATAAGGTAGCAAAATTACAATTAGATGAAGAATGTATCTTGAATTAATAAAGTCTAATTATTTAAAGAAGCAGAGGGCTGATGGAACAGAGCAAAGATGAAGCCCGCTGCTGTGTGTATTCTTGATGTCTCCATAGAACAGAGTAGCAACATCATAAGCTATACTCTGATATTTAAAAAATCTAACAGATTTCTACTTATTTGTTTCTATATCATATATCTTGTCCTACTGACTATGGGCCCTAGTCTGGGTTAACTTGGTTATCTAATACTAATAAATCATGTATAACATACCTGCTAGTGCTAATGGAAAGTACAACTTCTTTATTTAATCATGATTCTCAAAGTTTGATTACAAAGACTTCTCATGGCCACACCAAATCATCAACAGCATCATCGATATTCGTATTATGTGATATATGTTATTGGTGTGCTACCTATTTAAATAATGCAAGAATACCAACAGACAACATTTGTCCACAATGCAATGCAAACAGCAACCAATTGACTAGCTTTCCTATTGCATCAAATGAGTCATTTACTTTTGATTATAGCGGGAAACGTGGAGTAGAATTAGAGTTTAGGCATAGGGGGTCATTGTAATAGGAGTTACTATAATGACAAACAACTGTATAGTGAAGTTACCCAATAGGGTTGCTGACAATGATGATAAATATGATTATGCGTATAGTTATAATTACTATATAACAGAAGACAATAATTACTATGAGGACAAAAACTTCAACTAAACCAAAATCTGCTATAGTTA
>JBKPMK010000083.1:0-3975 GCA_046732115.1 Thermoproteota archaeon | reverse complement strand
CCAGTTACAACAGATATTTCGTTCTTTATTATCTGTTCTGCTTCTATGCGTGACTTATCATCTAAGTCGGCCAACTACAACAAAGGCATAATCATCGTGAGGCTAAAAAGTTAATGAATTCTCAATTAATTTTGCCTCTATCTGTTTATTATTGTAGTATTGTAACTGCCCTTTTGTTGGGACTCACAACTAAATGTCAATATGATAATATGATAATAGAGCTTAATTATTGATTATTCTCAATATAAATAGCGTAAACAACATGGGAGCAGTATTTAGGCCAAAGGACTTACCAGCTGGCTGGAGAAAAGTGGCACGTGAATCTATAAAGGATTCTTCTCCTGACACTAAGGATAGTGTCATAAAGATAATTGATTCTTGGCAAGGTACAAAATCAGAAGAAAAACTAAAAGAACTATTAGGTCATGATAAAGCTGAAAGTTTGATGAAGAAAATCACCGGAACAACAACAACAAAAAACCAGATAACCGCGCAGGTTTTCAGTGTTTTGCTATGCCGGAAACTGATTACCATTTACCAAATTGGCCTTTTTCTCCAATTCGTGTATTTTTGCGACAAGTTCTTGCATTTGATCTGACAGGCTGGCTATAGCATCTTTGTTCATAGAGTCTTGTTGTCTCAATAACTGCATCTCCAGTTCCTTTTCCGAAAGTTTTGCATTTACCATATACTCATTATCTTTTGATTTGTTTGCAAGGTCCTCGACCTTCTTTTGTAATGTCTTCTCGTCGTTAACGGATAATGCATTTACACATTTCAAATAGTCTTGGAGAAGATCGTTCTCAGTGGGGCGATAATAGGGCTCACTTTTGCCTGTACTATGTCCCATCAGATTTTCTACGTTAATGGGTTTCATCCCAGCTAATTCACAGCGTGTTTTAAAATATTTTCTCAGAGAATGATTTGTAGCAAATGGATGCCTCTTCTTTCCAGCTTGCAATTCACTTCGTAAACCTTGTGCCCAAATTGCTCGCTCCATAAGTCTCTTTACCCCTATAGAGGTTAGTTTCTTTGGTATTGTTGCCAGACCTCTGCTTATCTTCATCTGAGTATCCCAAAGATCACGCATAAC
The DNA here is from genome assembly GCA_046732115.1 of Thermoproteota archaeon. Classification (GTDB taxonomy): domain Archaea; phylum Thermoproteota; class Nitrososphaeria; order Nitrososphaerales; family Nitrososphaeraceae; genus JAFAQB01. The sequence continues at coordinate 2,882 of JBKPMK010000083.1, read as the reverse complement.
CCAGCTTTGATCGGTTACCACCTCACCTGACTCGATTCTGTAATTGATCCACTCAGCAAGCTCCCTATATGCTGAAGGAGTTATGTACGTAATATAGGATTCATCTTCACCATCATATACTACCATTCTGGCTGCCATGATTTTGCCATCTTCCTGTATAGGTCTAACATTTCCCCATGTCAGATAATCCCATGCTCCAACACGTATACCCGACGAGATCATAGTGTAGACTATGGCTTTTATTCTTCTATCAGGATACTCACACAATTTCTTAATTTCTTCTAATGTTGGCGCTCTATCATCAGTGTATCTTCTTCCTTTTGGAAGACCTCGAGTAATTTTATCCCAATTTAAAGTGATGTCTGACATCGCACAGAATAATTTGATGCTCTTTACATAATTGCGAATTGTACCAGCTGTTATTTCCTTTTTGTTAAAGCGGTCTTTTTGGAATTGTATAAACCTGACGATACCGCCAAAAGCCCAGTTACCATCACCTTTTCCCTTGCTAGCAAATGCTCTGGCCTTGTCCTGCAGCGGGCCTTGGAATCCTATATAGTCTAAGAATTTTCCCAGTCGCAGAAGATACTTCTCTTTTGTTGCAGGGGATTTTATTGAATAAATGTATAGCATCCACGGGTCAAGCCCCTCATTTTCATTCGCCGCTTCTTTTGTCTCTAACGATATTACTGATGGTCCTTTTTCAATTAACACTTTATTATTTTCTCACCTTTTTATTCTCAGGACCCGCTAAAAAGCACTGATATCGTAGCGGGTTCGGTGGGATTCGGACCCACGACATTTTAACCCGTGGTACTGACTGGTTAAGAGCCAGACGCTCTGCCTGGCTGAGCTACGAACCCCCAACGATGAGCATAGGTTGTCGTTATTTAAATGAAACTAGGAAACAGCGTCTAATATACTAGGAAGAATGCCTGCAGACAGAGAAATATCGGAGATCTTATGGATTGCTTATATTAGTGATTTCACTCTTGTAATCTCATCTATTTATTATAGGCCATGATACCCCCAACGTTGTTCAACTTTGCTAGATGGACTCACCTTCGTCGTCCCTAGCTTTTGTATGGTAGATGATTTAGCCTCAAGACCTTCTGTATTATTGCCCTCTGCAAACAGTTAAGTTATCCCTTATTGGTAAAACAGAAAGTAGCTCAGCAGAGTTTTTAACTAAATCAGGCTTATGATTCATCCGTCACGCTTAGAAAGAACATGTCAAAATGTTACCTCTCCGGATCGTGCTATGTCAATATATAAAAAATTTTTAGGAGGGAATGTTTCACAAATGTTGTTGCTATAGGATGAAGGTAGGCATAACTCTTCCACAGGTAGGAGAAGTGGCGACAAGAGAAAATGTAATTGAATTGGCAAAGGCAGCAGAGGCAGAAGAAGTTGACTCCTTATGGGTTTTAGACAGGCTTCTATGGCCATTGAATCCGCAGACGCCATATAGGGGAACCAAAGATGGGACCCTTCCGGTAAGTGCCCAGCATGTATTCGATCCAGTAGAGCTGCTTACATTTGCAGCTGCTAATACAGAGAAAATTGCACTCGGAACATCTGTTATCGATATTCTATTTCATAACCCTGTAACATTGGCAAGACGATTTGCAACTCTCGATGTTTTGTCACAAGGAAGAGCTATTTGTGGACTTGGTATTGGTTGGTCAAGAGATGAATATCAAGCTTGCAATATTCCATTTAAGTATAGAGGTAAGAGAGCTATTGAATTTGTCGAGGTGGTAAAAAGGACATGGATGGATGATGTTGTTCAGTTTAAAGGGGAGTTCTATAATGTTCCAGCATCAAAAATAGGACCAAAACCTATACAGAAACCATATCCTCCAATTTATCTGGGAGGCTGGAGCTCTAAAACATTTCCAAGAATGATAAAAAACGAAGCCAACGGTTGGCTGGCATCAATGGGAGTTGGAATTGCATCTTTAGATTATCTACATAATAACATAAGAATACTAAAAGAAGAAGCTACTAGAGCAAATAAAAACAACAACAACTTTAGAGTTTTTGTTTTAGCTTATCCCCAATCCGATTCTAAGTATTCAAAATCAGGAGAAAGGATTCCGTTGAATGGGACTATTGATCAAATAGGCAGTGATATGCAAAAGATTAAAGAAATGGGAGTTGATCATATCATATTGTGCTATCTCTTTTCTAAGGAAAATAAAGATCCTAAGAAAACGGTTAGCCTAACAAAACAGCTTTCTGACTTTGCCAGATAGTAAATACTATATACACGTATATTTGAGTCACCATCGAATGTAATTCAGTGTCCTTAGTCGTACAGCCTATGATGGCCTAATTGTAGCATAAATAGTCGCATCATTAAGGCCATATTATAGCTAAAACTGAACGCAAGGCGTCACAAATGTGCTAAAAAATCTTGGTAATGAGGCTGATACTTCCGACGCTACATGATCCCTATAGTTTACAGAATGTGGGGAAGTAACGAACATCAAGTGTTAGATGCGATACTAAAATACATTAAATAGTTAACTGATAAAGCAAAATCAATTCTAAGTTAATTAATTTAGCATCTAAAATGGTACAAGCAATATGAGACAGTAATTCTGAAGTGCTTTCCTTAATAAGTGACCATCGAATGCCCTTATCTTTTCTATCATGAGTACTTGTCCATGATCGTTTACGAGCTTTTGTGTTTGTTCTTGTGTATGTCTTTGGAAATCATTGATATATACAAAAACGCATTAGGTTTAGATAAAATTGGGATGGCGTTGACTACTGACATTCAATAAGCTTGTCTGTCTTAATTAGTTGGAAAAACGCCCAGCATCAGCAATTACTCAATGACATAAAGCAGTTTGACAGTATTCAAGAGCATATCT
>JBKPMK010000082.1:0-5029 GCA_046732115.1 Thermoproteota archaeon | reverse complement strand
TTTGTTGCCTATCTCCATACCTCCATTAATTATCTAGGTTGACTTATGCATAGTACAATATTGCATCATACTATCTTCACCTCTTTTTCACTCGCTTCATGAAGTATGGGTGCAACACGAGTACCTATTAGTTTGGTAGTTCGCATCAACTTCTCATGAGGTAACGAGGCTGGGTTCATCATAAATGTAATTCTAGAGATACCACCTAACGCTTTGCTATGTCTAATTATCTTCTCTGTTACTTCATCTGGGTCACCTACGAGAAGTGAGCCTTTCGGACCTCGCTGCGCATCAAAACTAGCACGTGTCATCTTAGACCATCCTCGCTCCTTACCAATCTCACTCATGGTACGTGCATATCCTGGATAGAAATCATCTACAGCCTCTTGAGTGCTTTCTGCAACATAGCCTAGCGAATGTACCCCTACTTTTAATTGATCAGCTGAATAGCCACTTGCATTCCAGCCTGCCTGTAAAGATCTATGAGCGGTCTGAATCTGTGAGTTTCGCCACCTATGATTGCAACCATCAATGGGAGTCCAAGCAAACCAGCACGTACAAATGATTCTGGAGTTCCGCCAACGCCTATCCATAGTGGCAAAGGATTCTGCAAGGGTCTTGGATATACTCCCTGCCCGTTCAGAGAAGGACGGTATTTGCCAGACCAATATACGTACTCATTACCGCGAATCTTCAGTAGCAAATCGAGCTTCTCTGCAAAAAGTGAGTCATAATCTTCCAAATGTAGTCCAAAGAGAGGAAATGCTTCGATAAATGAAGTACCATGGGATTATTAGCCACGGCCAACGACTATCTCGGTTCGACCCTGCGACAAAAGATCCAATGTTGCAAATTCTTGAAATATCCTCACAGGGTCGGCTGCACTTAATACGGTTACAGCACTTGTAAGGCGTATGCGCTTTGTTCTTGCAGCTGCAGCAGCTAAAATGATAGCAGGAGCTGAATCGAGGAATTCCCTACGGTGATGTTCACCTACTCCGAACACGTCTAACCCAATTTTATCTGCATATTCAATTTGTTCAACCAATTTTCGTAGACGCTCAGACGGACTGACCGAAAGGCCATTATCCCATGCTGCAAAGCTATCTATTCCTACTTGCATATGACATCCATTAAGTAAGAATGTTATTTAAGCGCAGAAGTTAGCTGTGACTTAGTAGATATGAACTACCGTATTAGGTAAGCAAAAATTTACTACATCCAAATTACAAAGTTACGAGTCCTAATTATAGCAGTGAATTATTATAGGATTAGTAAGAGAATGAGAAATTGTTCCTAGTAAGGGTTTGTATCTGAGTCAGGTTCAAAATGATAAAACTTCAAAGCCAATCTGAATGCATCAAATATATCGTTGTACGATGTTATGTCTTTATCTAGTGTTCCATCGTTATCTACTGGTGTTCTTAATCCACCGACAACAGTGTATATCTCTTGTGCGTAAAAAACAACTGGTGTTTGTTCATACAATCTATGACACTCGTCGATTATCATGTTATAATCGTCTACGACGTCTTTGTATCGCCATTGCTCTCTATTAAAATACCTCACATTACATTTGTAATAGTAGTTATTTACAGATTACCATCTTCCTCACGCCTCTTTTTTCTTTTATCAAATATCACTTTAGCATATGCACCTGCAAATAAACCTATGAACTGTCCATAGGTTCCCCAGAAATCTTTGAACTGTTCGCTAATAGTCATAGGTGCTATTACTGTTACTGTAAAGTTTATTGGCTTGATTACATAACCTTCTGTAGGATATTTCTGAGTTCAAACTCAGGATCTACTGCTCCACGTGTTGTGTTAATAGATATTGGTTTTGTTAATGTGACTGTAGATGGCTCTCGTATTGTTACAACTAAAGGTATTGTGTAAATACCTAATGGTGTTTGTTGAGGAATAGCTATCTTAAATAAATGTGGCTGGTTTCTTTGTACAGATATATGCAAATCACTTTACACCTGCAGCTCTTGGACTATCTCCGCGTAGCTTAGGCCTCTAGCCCTCAGCTCTACTACTTTACCCCTTCTCCTATTTTTTTGTTACTAATTCAAGTCACAAGTTAACATTATAACTCAGTTTCCGTCGTTTTCGTGCTGAAAGTTTAATTTTTGCATTCATAAATATTACACCCTTTAAATTTTTATGTCTATCTCTCTTAGGCCAAAGACGACGGTTTTCAAGAAAAGCGGCGCAGGCTGTCATCCATATATGTTTATTTAGATTTTTCCTAAATGTCGCAGAATAAACATATTCTCAATTTTGTCCTTAAGCTTTCCATATAACTTATGACACTAACATATAGAACTCCGTATTTGTATCCCATAGCTTTTTACATTCCAAAGCTTGCTCTATTGGTGTTACATTATTGTCATTACAGATGTCATCAAATGTTTTGGCATGATGTACACCCAGCCTTAGGCTTTTGTTCCCTTGACACTAGCATAACATATCTTACATGAAATTATCTCGCTTCAATATCGATAGACGCCAGTTCAGATATTTTGCTGTATTTCTAAAATTGAGCTCATATACAAGTCGAAATTAATAAGATTAAAATGAAATCAAATAATTATAGTAATAATAACCCTAGTTTTTGCTTAGAAGTTTGGGGTACAGATTATAACAAAATTAAGGACACTTGTATACTAGCAGAAAAGTTAGAATATGATGGTTTCTATTATGGTGAATCATTAGCAGATATTGATTTAGATTGCTGGACTACAATATCTAATTTATCAGCTATAACTAGCAAAATAAAGATAGGACCCGTTATAACATATTTGTTGCCACAATATAGAAACATCTTTCTTTTAGCAAAACAGGCCATGACATTACAAGAAATCTCTAATGGAAGGTTAGAATTCAGAACAGGTGCAGGAGCGACCCTTCAATGGTCATCACAATGGTGGCATCCATATGGTATTGATTATCCAAATAATGCACAAAGAGTATCAATACTTGACGAAGGTGTTCAGGTTCTAGATACGTTGTGGAATAAACAAACAACATCTGTCAGCTTTGAAGGAAAGTATTTCAAGCTAAAAGGAGCAGCATTACAGAAAACAACAAAAATAAACCAAAAAAGAATTCCCATAACAGTTGCTGCAAAGCGAAACAAGACTATGCAGATAGCTGCTAAATACGCAGATATATGGGAATCATCCTACGTTACTCCTGAGCAATTTGCTTCCTTATACAAAAAGTTTGATGATATATCTAAACAGCTCAATAGTAATGATAATGGTAGTAATAGAAGCAGAAAAATAAGCAAATCAATTGAATTAGATGTTATTATTTCTGATTCTGATTCTGACTTGGAATATAAGAAAAGAATATTTGCTATGGAAAGAGGTCCTAGTGTTGCTCATCAGATACTCAAACATGGCCTTGTTGGAAAGCCTAATGAAATAGCAAAGAAACTCAATGAATATATAAATGCAGGAGTGGATCAGTTCTTTCTTGCATTTCAAGATCCTTTTGACCATAAAGCATTAGATTTATTCATGGAAGCAGCGGTAACAACATAGAGAATACATAAATTTGTTACAGGTAAACAATATATGCAGCTTACAATTTGTTTCCTAGTAATCATCTCTCTCTTCATAGTGATAAAACTTCAAAGCTAGTCTAAATGTTTTGTGCTCATTTATTGCATTTCTCCAAGCTTGTTTTTCCACACACTTACATTTTGCACGCTTGAGTGAGTCGCTACTACGATTAACAAGGCTACACCACTATATTGCAACTTTATGCATTATGCGATTAAGTTGCTCCTAGAGGTCAAGTCATTATTCCTCCTCCTCTTTTACTTTGATCATGCAGCACTCTATTCCTGTTTGCAGCAGTAGTATCTGAAATAGCTGGCTCTTTGTCTTTTAGATCTTCCTGTGGTAATGTATTTTCTGGAGTTTGACCAGAATAAGATGCAGCAATATCGGCGCGGTTTCTATCACGCAGTTCATTGGATACCAAATTCCTTATTCTGCTTGCAGTCACTGTTTTTTCTTTCAGTTGTGTATGCTTTGATTTACTACCACTCCTTTTTCCTTTAGTCTGTCGTTGAGTGTAAACCTCATTTTTTATTTTATTTGAAACTTCTTTTGCAACATCTCTTGCCATTAGAAATGGAACACCAGATCTGCCCACTGTTTGTGCCATCCGATTTGTATCAAACCTTTCTTTGTGTCCACTCGATCTCTTGATAGCTATTTGTGGCTCTACTTCTTGCTGGTGCTTCTTCCTCTTTGAGCGTTTTGTTTTGCTAATCCGCTGCCGTCTTGTTCTAAGCGTTCTACTAATCTTATCTCGACCCCTACGCCTATTTGGAATAGAGATTTTTTTATTTCCTCTTATAGCATCCTTCTTTTTCTCTTTCGTATTGTCGCTGCTAGATTTCTTGCTTTTCATATCGCCTATGTTATATAGATGGTTAACAAATAACATATAAGCTGCTCAAAGTTCAGGTTTTTGCCTCGTAAATATTACGGCATTCAGATTTTTAGCTTTATCTACTCGTGGCAGATGCATATACATATATGCATATAGATATGGTAATGCCATACTATTATTACAGCGTAGATAAAATACAACCAAAGGTTCTGTTGAAAAGATATCAAAATAATTTCAATTGCATCGTTATATTTATTTATTAGTTTATTAACCTGTTCTTAAATGAAAGAAAAGTTACACGATTTCAACCTATGCTGGGATTGTGGGTTTATAATCCTATTTATATTCTTTGGACTGGGAGTTTTTTCTCTGTCATCCATGATGAATAGTGCCAAAGCAATAGATAATCAATCAGGCTCGACGGTTCTAAACACTCAGCGAATCCTTCCACTAGGAGTCGCTCAACAGTTAGGCACGGCCACACAAATGTACTGCAAAGATAAAGGCTATTCTGTCACCGTTTCCGTGTTGAATCGCGACGGAGTTGATATTTTGCTTGCTAGAGGCGACGGAACGACCGGCGCCACAGTCGAGGTTGCACGAGAAAAAGCATA
>JBKPMK010000081.1:0-2405 GCA_046732115.1 Thermoproteota archaeon | reverse complement strand
GAAAAAATAGAAAAGGATTTTGATCCATCTATTGGCTGCTCAATAAAATGGAAAAATTAGCTGTATAGCTAGCTATCCGTATTGGTAGTTAATTCCTTTCTCTCCACGAGGATGCCGCCATTCAGTTTCTTTTGCACAAGTGCCACATTCGATACATCCCTCATGCTGAAGCGTGACATCATCATCTTTTTCTAAGCTGTAGCATTTAGTTGGACACAGTATAACCATCTTTTTCATAAATTCACTTTTTGGATTTAAAACTTTGATGTGTGAAAGGTTATCATCATCATACTTTAATTTTGCTATACGTTGTGCAATCGTTGGAATTGTAAGATTATATTTTGATGCAACTGGCGTGCCTGATTTTTCAGCAATTTCGATTGGCACTTGAACATATGTATCTACGGACTCGACAACTGGTAAAAGACGATCATATCCTAATATGTTTGCAAACCCTACTGCAAGACCCCTCAGCGTTCCACTTGTCATTAGTCTGAAAACCATGCCATATCTTGCCCCTACAATATCCTTTGGAACATCTTTTGCAGCATCAAGAAAGATCTTAAGATAGTTTTTATCAATTTCCTTCATATCTCTTGTGTAAGGGCTATCATCTATCAATTGTGTATAAAATTCTCCTAAATAATTATGAGCATAATTATTTCTATCAATTGACCTTGCAACTGCATTGGCAGCCCTTACCGCATCATCAATTCCTACGTTAAGCCCTTCGATTCTTGGACCAATGAAAATACCTCTACCAGCTGCATCACCTATAAATAAAATATTATCATGATAAGGTTTTTTCATTCTACATCGTTTTCCGTCTGGAACTAATTTTGCACTGTATTCCAGCTCAACGTAATCATTTACAAACTTTGTTTTATACTTATCAATTAGATCTTGACGAATAGAATCGATCCTTAATTTAATCTCTGCATCTGATTTGTACTTGCCACTTTCGATAAGTTTTGACCTGCTAGAAGGAGAATAATATGTATAGCGTAGCTCATTCCATGTATTGATTAGTTTGCTTACAGCAAAGCGTATTCTCAGTTGTTCTTCTTTTGGGAGATTCTTATCAATATCTTCTTTTATTGCAACTTCGTCTGTGATAAGACTGCTAACCATAGGATTGTTCAATAATGCATTAACAAGTGTGTAAGGTTCATCCGGCTTTTCCATCAGAGAATCATAATGATATACTGCTCCAACTGAAAGTGTATCCCGGTTTGTATAAACAAAACCACCGCCTATATGGTTTAATGTTACATCACCTGCAAAAAGATGTGCAGCGCCCTCATTTGGCTGTATTTCAAATCTCTGATCAATAATCTGCTCAGGTAATTTTACTACAACCTTAACACCTTGATATAATTCTTCGGTAGTAAATTTAGGTCTAGCACCAGTTATTTCTGCTAGTTCTGAATTTACTCCATCAGCTGCAATTATTGCCTTTACTTCAAATTCTTGAAGTTCATTAGTCTCAATTACTGTTCTGTCCTTCTGCAAACTAACCGATTGAACATGAACCCCGTTAACAATACCACCACCTTGTCTTTCAGCACTTTCTGCTGCTTGTTTTGCAAACCAAGAATTCAACTTATTTAGAAGAACTGAATAGCCGAAATTAGATTGGTATTCATGAGCGCGAGTAAGATCAATTGAAAATATCTTATCTTTTGACGTAGCATGTAAGATATATTTCGTAATAGGTCTTTCCAGAGGAGCTTCGCTTAAAAATTCGTGACCGTAGACGTCTTCAACATTGTAGACCTTGCCATTTTTTGGTTTCTTTGAGTAAAGAATTCCACCAGATACATTTTTCGAACCAACTGTCTTACCAGCTTCTATCAGAACAGCTTGTTTTCCTAGATTTGATAATTGTTTTAGAGCAGCTAACCCGGCTGAACCGCCCCCAATTATTGCGACATCAAAATGCTCCATTATTTACTTCTAACTCCCATAATTAGTTCTTTTTGTTTTCTCAATTCCTCAATCATAACAGGTATTACATCTTCCATTCGACCTTTGATGAAAATATCACACTCATCTTTGATTGGTGAATTTTCATCTGTATTAATTGCAATGACGAATTCAGACTCTTTCATTCCTGCAGTGTGCTGCATTGCTCCGCTGATTCCCACAGCAATATACAACAACGGGCTAACCTTTCGGCCACTAGTTCCTATCACCCTGTCAGGAATCATATAAGTAGAAGTTATTTTCTCGCTTGTAACATATGGTTTCTTTGAAATTGGCAATGAGACGCCTACCTCTGCATCCAACTCCTTTGCCAATTCCTCAATTAATTTTATATTTTCTTCTGGTGAATCTTTAATTCCTCTACCAAAACTTATGATCGCTTTATGGACATCAAAATCAACGGCACTCTTGATAATCTT
>JBKPMK010000080.1:0-6419 GCA_046732115.1 Thermoproteota archaeon | reverse complement strand
CACTTCTTGTTCAACCTGCTGTCTAGGTAATCCAAGTTTAGCAGAAAACTGATCGGTCAGTTGATTTATTGTCTTTGTCCCATCACATGTATGCCAGAAATCTACAATCGCTTGATTTACCATGAATCCTTGCTGTTTTTCATTTGTAAGGAGCAGTGAACTGTCATCCTGCTTTATGAAATTGCCCTTCTTAAGGGGCAGGTATTTTTCATAATCTACCTGGAATCTAAGTTTTGGTTTCCCAAAACCCATTTTTTCTCTCACAGTGGGCTCCATTTTGTCAATATTCCATGGAGGGTCCCATACAATATCCACATTGATATTTCCGACGCCATTAATCTTGCTAACATATTTCTTCACATCACCAACGAGTGTATCATGAAGTGGACAACCCCTTGTTGTCATAGTCATTTTGATATCCACATTGTTATTTTCAGGGCTAATGCCTATGTCATATATGAGTCCAAGATCTACTACATTAATTGGGATCTCTGGATCCATGCATTTCCTCAGCGCTGAATAAACTTGCTCTGTACTAACCTTTTGCGAAGACATCTTGACGTTCCAAATAGTTGGACATTCATCCGATAAATACTTTATCAATAAAGTAAAATAATAATATCCTCAAATCCTGCACAATTGCATATGACTTGCGTTAACGTACGTATTGTGTGTACCCCATTTTCTATCTAGATTGCTTCTAGCCCATTTGCTAGTTGTTACAGCTAATTTTACCACGATTTATGCACATCAATGCAAATTCGTTTCAAAAGGCGGTTTCAGAATACCTCTCTCTGTTATAATACCTGTAATTAATTCAGGGGGAGTCACATCAAATGCAGGATTAAAGACCTTAACTCCTACTGGTGCAATCCTTTGCTTTCCCATCATTGTAACTTCCTCTTTTGAGCGTTCCTCAATTATAATATCTTTTAAATCGCTTTCAAAGTCAAATGTAGACAATGGAGCTGCTACGTAGAAAGGAATTTTGTGTGTTTTCGCCATAACTGCTACTTGATAGGTTCCAATCTTGTTGAACACATGACCAGTGCGCAAGATTCTGTCCGCACCGACTATTACTCTTCTTATTGCTCCCCTAGACATCATAAATCCCACAGCAGTATCTGGAATCAAGCTTACATCTATGCCATCGTGCTGCAATTCAAAGGCAGTCAATCTGGAACCTTGCATTACTGGGCGAGTTTCTGTTGCTATAACGGTTACATGTTTGCCATCTTCCCTAGCTGATCTTATCACACCTAATGCAGTACCATAAGCAGCAGTAGCTAACGATCCTGCATTACAATGTGTCATTATTACATCTCCATTTTCAAACAATTTGGCCCCGTTTCTACCGATTCTTTTGTTAATTTCGATATCTTCCTTGAGCATTTTCAGAGCCTCATCAAGAATAGTTTTTTTTACTTCACTGATACTTTTTTTTTCCGTGGCCTTCTGCATTACACGCTTTAGAGCCCAAAATAGGTTTACAGCAGTGGGACGTGTGGATTGTAAGGTTTTCATAGCTGTATCAAGATCGGCTAGTAATTGATTGAGACTTTCTGCCTTGCTATGGATAGCTGCAAGTGCAAGACCTAAAGCAGCTGTGATACCAATTGCGGGGGCTCCTCTTACCACCAGTTTCTTTATTGCATTTGCAACTTCTTTGTAATTCTTACATCTGATATAGACTAACTTATTTGGTAATTTTGTTTGATCAATCAAAACAACGAAATCATCTTTCCAGGTTACTGTCAATAACAAATCTAGGCTGTTATCTCTATTGCCATCATTGGACATTAAATGTAAAAAAATTAACTGTAGACTATATTAAATTTAACTAGCTCCATGCAGATAACCAAAATGATACAAAAAAATGTGCTGTTTTAGATTCAATCTAACAGGTATCAGTTATTTAAAAAATATACAAGCATTAATTGCCGCTTGCTTGTCTGAAATATTTACATTGAATTCAAATAAACAATTATTATTATCTTATTATTTCTATTTTTGTTAATGATCATAAAATAAATTTTTTTAAACTACAAGCCATTGTCATAAGACGTTACAATAGATTATGATCACTATTATTTTATTATTGCAGATTATTTTAATCCTTTTTATCTTTTTTATAAATAATAAACTTTGAGAATCATTTTGCTGATTGTCTATCTGTTGCTTTTTCTTGCTTAGCCACGCCAATAATGTCTAAATCAGCATGGTCAAATTTTGACTTGTCGAGCAACCCCCGACCATCATAGATGGGTGATCCTTTTGTATCTTCATAAGTCAACATACGATACTCAGGATGGTCTGCAACAAGCATAATCAAATTAGTATCCTTTAAGGCATCACTCAGATTTGCGGTCAAAATAACATTTTCTTCATCGGACAAAGAATAGTCGTTTTTCACTAAAGGATCATGAATACGTATTTCCCTTACTTTCAATTTCTGGAGTTCTTCAATGACTTTGTAGGTAGGCGACAAACGAGTATCTGAAACTCCACCTCTGAAAGCAAGACCCAGGAGGGTGATAACAGAGTTTCTAGCATCTTTTTTCTCTCCTCTTTTATTTAGCAGTTTTATAGCCTGTCGCACGCAGTATGCTGGCATAGAGTCGTTAATAGTTCTACCTAGTTTAGTGATATTGCAATCCACCTTGAATCTATTTGCAGTGTCAATTATAAATTTGGGATATACTGGTATACATGCGCCACCTACACCTACACCCGGCTTGTGGATATGGCAGAATGGTTGGGAATTTGCTGCCTCCATTGCTTCCCAAAAATTAACGCCAACTTTTTCGCAGAATTTTGCAAGTTCATTTGCAAGAGCAATATTTACATCACGGTACACGCCTTCAAATAGCTTTTCAGTTTCCGCAGTTCTTATGTTACTAACAGGTATGATCCCCTTTTTGAATACAATAGAGTAGAGATACATGCCAATTTCTAGACTTTTAGGGCCAGCACCGGAAACTATAGCCGGATACCTATCCTCTATATCCTCTATTGCTCTGCCCTCATAGATCCTTTCAGGATTGTATATAAGATAAAAATCACTTTCTACTTTAAGCCCTCTACTTTGTTTCTCAATAAGTGGTAGTACTATATCCTCAGTTGTTCCCGGAGGAACACTAGGATTTAGAGCGACCACGTCACCGTTTTTCAAACCCTTGCTGATGGCATTTGACACTTCTCTAACCGCTGTTAAATCAGCAGGCCGCCCATTATCAGCTAGTACAGGTACGCATATCATTTTAAAATATGAATCGTTTGAACCCTCCACCAAATCATCGTACAGATCAAATCGCCTTTCTTGCAAACCTTTTGTAAAGGCTTCATTTACACCTGGCTCGGGAACATGGGTCTTACCTCTTCTTGCATTTTCCAACACCTTTTGAGATTTGTCCACTCCTATTACATGTGCTCCAGCTCTAAGCCATACAGAAGCTATTGACGCCCCTACGTGTCCTAGACCATAAACTGCAATTTTGAATTCACCAGATCTTATCTTCTTTAAAATATCTGGAAATTGATCACTAAAAGAAGATGACAAGGAGAAAGGAGAATATAAAGAGGACAATGTAGATGCTGATGACGACAATGATGAGAGCGGTTTAATATCATCAGCTTTGATAGATTCCATGGGAAAACTGTCACATTCTCCTACTTTAGGTATTGTATTGCTTCGCATATCTGGATATTCTACCATATGAAGGTAAAGTTGGCATTGATTTAACATATTTATAAATGTGGGGACAGAAATACCAGATATCGCTTTGTCTTTATCAGTGTTACATCCATTATTGCCTGTAGCGATACAATTTAATATAATAGGCGGAAGATAGATTCAAATAATTACATCTGTAGGCACCCAAATCATGCATAAGTAATATGGAGTCATACACAGTGTTAGAAACTAGTAATAGCATGCTGCTATTGTCAACAACTACAATGAGCTAGAGCTATACAAAATGTTACTAACCCCTACATGCCTGTCCTCAACTAGCTGCTAAAATTACTATTGCAGTAATTTTAGGATATATGACCAAGGATAATACACATCTTGTCTATTCGCCTTTTAGTTTACAGTATTTCTTCAATACCCTATACGTGTCGTATGCTTTCTGCTATTCTAAACAATTTTGCAGAGCTAGGGGGCGAGCGAGCGTTTACCAATCAAATTATCAGAGAACTCGATGACCGTGGGCTAATTTTGAAAGACATAGACCCTCAAACCCCATTGAAGGGTGTTGTAAACACATACAAAGTGCAGAAAGGCTATACGACGGATACGGGCACCAATTTCTAAAGTTCATCCATGAAAGCGTAGATTTTCGTAATTATTAGCAGTAAAGACGCTTGTTTTACAAGAAATCAATATTCTGGTATTGGTTTACAGAAACATATGTGAACGATATATTTCAAAAAGATATTTGGTAGAAGCAATTTTGATGTAAAAATATTGTAGAAGATGTGAGCATTACTTACATCATGACTGATTGTGTCCCGATGAAGCATACCTACAGTAGAAAACTATTCCCTAAATTAGCATTATTTGTCATCATAACCCAAATGCAATACAGCAGCAGATACAAGCGGAGCAATCACTGCAATGGCTTTTTCTATTGTTTTCAAATTATATTAATAGCTAGTTTTTTAGAATATCTTTAATCGGCATTTCTAGTGTGGACGCAAATTAGAAAAATTTTTCTGATAGACAAATTCTTACATGGCGTCTTTTTGACCCCACCGAATTTGGCGCTGTTAAATAGTAGCAGTACTTTGCAGGTGTAGAACCGGTATTGATTACCGGTTCGGCTATGACAATGCAATACAACTAAACCAATGTAAAATTTGATCGGTGGTTGCAGGCAAAAGACAAACAAATTTCTATGCTATAATGATTGTATGATAATGCTATACTCAAGTGGAGTAGTAGGTGTGAACAGTAGCAATCGGTATTGATTACCGGTATTTTTGTTGTTGCCAAAAATTGATCGAAGATGTATTACGCTATACTTGTTTGAGTTAGATCCTGAGAAATAGAACTGCAAAATGCTAGAAACCAGCAACTATTACCGGTCTTTTCAAGACGTCTTATTGCAGCTTGGGAAAATGTGTATACATACATATAGCTATGTTCCGAATGTCCCTAGCAGCTGACAATAATCTCTTTCATATATTATACATATTTATCATATTGATATGACAATTCAATATACTACAGGATAGATCATAGATAGAATAGATCATAGATAGTCACGCGGGACAAAACAATTGGAAATATGGCTATACTCAAAAAGCAAATATGCAATAAAAAAATGAGATAGGAGGCTGAGGGACGCTAGGCTACTACGAATTAGCATAAAGGCGCTTGTCCCTGCCCTCTTAAATCCGACCGCAGCTTTATACCTATATAACAATGCTCTTTTTGTCCATAATATTTGATTCGCTCATTCAATATACCTTGCTAGGCAAATTTCTTTCCAACTACATTCATTTCAAGCGGTCTTTCCTTCCTTTCTTTGCAGAAAATATTCATTATAGACATTTGTACAGAGGGTGTAATATTCCTACTCAATCAAATCGATTATCCTTTCGTCTGTTAATAAGTGATTATAAACAAGCAGCTGGACTGCATGATGATGGCAAGCCCAGCTGCTTGGTGATACTTAAGCACCTTCATTTCTAGATGCACATGTAGAACGTGTAGCATAAAGATATATATCGAACTAATATTTAAAATTAAATAAATTATCTGTATTCCGAAAAATTATATATGATTTTTAAAAATAAATGTGTTGTGTATCGTGAGGTTCAATAAATAGGGATTTGCCTATATTTTTTGCTTTATGGCTTAGTTTTTTATAAGGCATGACATTTTTCTGCATATATTAAATTCCATTTTCTAAGTTGATTTGTCTTCCAAATTATTACATACATTGAATTTTATATGTTCTTAGCTACATGTGCCTGCTAGTCCGTTGATGCCCGTGCCGTTTTATTATCAATGCGCTTTTTCTGAACAGTGAAACTAACAACATTACTTCTTTTGAAGTGGGTACTGCTCTTGCTAATATTCTTTGAACGGCCGAATCAAGCATAGGCTGTTTATGTTCATCGTAACCGCACGTAGTGGCAACCTCCTTGACATAATTTATCAATAGATCAATTTCTTGTTTAGTGGCGAATGCGTTGCTTCTTCTTATCGTCATCATCTTCTTATCATCACTTAAAGTAAGTTCTGGTAAACTTTTAGATATCTCGTATAATAATATTGCAAGTGCATGAGATATATTCATCGTTTTGTAATCAGTTTTGGTATCAATAGTGACAATTAAATCGCACATTTCACATTCTCTGTTATTCAAACCAGAAGATTCTCTTCCAAGTACAATGCAGAAATCCTTTTC
>JBKPMK010000079.1:0-2277 GCA_046732115.1 Thermoproteota archaeon | reverse complement strand
AATCAGTAGTTTCATAGAATGGATTTACAAGTACAATCTCGTTGTTCTCTTTAATTTGCTTATGTACATAGTTAGAATATATCTCCCTTAATATATCTAAATCTGGATAAATTATCATATGATGAGTACCATATCCTGCTTGATTTATCAGCTCTAAAGCATCATTAACATGACAGTTCATTACCGGATTTTCCATCATATTCTAGCAGCCGCATAAATTGTGCACAAATAACATAATAACTGTTACACACAACTGTCCAATAATAATCGCTATTATTGTAGACTAGTCACTAGTGATTTTTTGTGTCACATCATTTAACTGTCCGTTGGAAAATGGCTTTTGAAGGAAGGCATTGTTGTAGATTAATCACTTTTGAAGTTGATTTTCTCTATTACTTCATTTAGTTGCTGTATATGAAATGGCTTTTGAAGGAAGGCATCTACTTTGATATCTGGTAATATATTATGAAATTCCTTGTCATTAATCTCAAAAGCACTCATAAGTACTATCTTGACTTGTTTATGTATTTCCTTTGCTTTCCTTATTAGTTCGTATCCATTGATACCTGGCATTCTAATATCAGACAGGATCATGGTATAATCCTTGCAATTGACCTTAAACTGTTCTAACGCCATAGCTGGATCAGTAAAAGCAGATACTTTGAAGCCGTGTATTTGTAACGCTTGTTCAACCATTGTAACTATATCAGAGTCATCATCAACTGCTAGAACATACTTATTTTCACTAGCATGACCCTTCATACAAAAATGTACAAACCCTTAAGATAAAAGTATTATTGCTTTTTTCTTCCACAGAGAAAGGAATTTCATAAAAAAAGTAGCACCAGAATGGGATTGATTCGGGGTATATATGAAGTCATGATCTCTCCAGAAATATTAGTCGAGATGGAAGCAGATGCCATATCGACAGACAAACACTGAAAATCCTCTGATTTACCTTTATAGTCGGTTATTCTATAATATATTACATGTTCCCAATAGATTCAATAAAAGACAATAATCACAATGATATTATTAAAGAACCCATAAACCCCACCAGAATACATGAACATAATTTTATCTCAATTAAGACTGAAAAAGGACAAACCTCGATTCTCTGTTCAACATGTAGATCACTTTACTGTGAGAAATGTGGTAAATTGGTAACTATAAGCGACCAAAACTATATGCAGTATAATATCTATAACTAGTAATGGATCTACAACAGAAGAGGAAGAGTGTTGCATCTAGAGCCGTTTATTTTAGCATAACTAAGGAATAGGGAACTTTAATAGCAATGTTCACGAATAGTTAACTGTGAATGGATGTTTGTATACTATTATAATGGTGGGTAAGATGAGGACACCTTACGCAGATAACAAATAATCATTATTATTATTATTATTCTAATACTCATCGTTTACAATAAGAAGAGGGACGAATAGATGGTATGAGAATTAAAAGAACAGAGAACAAGAGATATAGAAACGGAGATACTTTGCTAGGAGAAAGGAGTTTCTTGTATGTAGATTTATGTAGATTTTGCTTATCGGAGGTATCAGATAAGTACACTTTTCGCCTAGAATAATTGAAAGTCTTTAATTGGAGGGTCTAAATACCAGGCTTCTTCGTGCTTATCTGATTTTATCGATATTTTTATAGACAAATTACTCGGAAAGGGAGCAATAAGGTAAAACGTATAGCTCAACTTACAAATCGCAAAGCAAAAGTATACTTCTCCCAAAATGGCCTCTTAATTACACGATTCTATGGAAAAAAATGAGCGCATAATAACTATAGCAATTATGATGGGATTATTTGGCGGACTAGTTGGTGGTCCTATTGCCAGTTTGGTGGATTATTATGCTCCACCTTATGAGAGGTTTAAATTATTTATAATTCCAGAATTCGTTGGATTTGCCTGTTTGGGTTTAATGATTTATTTTGGCAAGTCAAGGAAAGACAAAAGCAAAAACATATGATAGAAATAGAAAGTGCTTGAACGTTCAACATTGATTATTTTTGGGCTGGCTCAAAACCTATATCTTTTGGTGAATATATTGATATAAAAACTGCATCTTGGAGAATAATAAAATATTGTATAAAAGATCATTTAGTGGTAGAGCTGGACAAAGAAGAGTTGGACGATGGGATAAGAGCAGGAAGACGGGTAAATCCAGAATGAGATTCAAGCCATGCATAAAGGTCTGCCAAAGCATAGTCTTCTATAGGTCCAGTTGTCTGCAAACCATACATACTAGAACCAGGATAGTATCC